>CAKKST010000036.1 GCA_919903585.1 Nitrospiria bacterium
CGCCATGGCGACCAGAGCCGTTTCATTGTCCTTCTCCTTACTAATACAAGCGCACTAATTTATGTTAAATAAATCTCCCCTAACCCCTCTTTTCCAAAGAGGGGGACAAAGGAATTTCCCCCTTTGAAAGAGGGGGATAAAGGAATTTCCCCCTTTGAAAAAGGGGGATAAAGGGGGATTTTAAGAATTAACATTACACAATCATGTAACGGGACTTATTGCGTTTGTATTAATACAAACGCACCCTCCCCTTAATCCCCTCCCATCAAGGGAGGGGAAATAACAATGTCCCCTCTCCCCTTGTGGGAGAGGGCAGGGTGAGGGGTATTACTGATATATTACGCTATAAATAGGTATAGACTTATCTACCCCCTTGAAAATTGCATCCCCCACATATTCAATAACAACCTTGTGCCCTATAACATTATCATAGTAGGACATGCTTGTCTCGCTGTTTATGCCCTTATCCTCAAATGGCAGGGAGCTTTTCATGTCATCCACCACATCCCTGCTTATGGCAATACCGGTGTTATATACAGCCCCGTCCTCATCTACTCCAACGCCGCCAACCATCTTCTTCTTTGGAAATTTTTTATACACATATTCTTTGAAGCTGTCAATCTCTCTCGGGCTGGTAAGGCTGTAGGCAAGGGAGTTCAGCATATCATCAAACTCGCCCCAATCCTTTTCCTGCGGCGTGGATGCCTTTGTGGCAGAGAGCCTGCCTGCAATATTCACATTTCTGCCGATTACTGTTGTATCCTTTATCCGCTCATCAATCATGAAATTGGCAATGTATGCCCGTCCTGTGTGGATGCTGATACCCATCTGATAGTGTGTCTTGCCCTCGTCCCTCAGCTCCTTCACCCTCTTCTGAATCAGGATCGCTGTGCGGACAGCATTCAGGCTGTCGGCCTCCTTTGCAGTGGGGACGCCGTATATTATCATAACACCGTCGCCGGCAAACTTGTCTATCTTTCCGCCGAATCTGGAGACTATCTCTGTAATTGGGTCAAAGACCGTGTACAACTGATTTGTAATCTCCTTTTCAGAGAAGCCCCTCTCAGAGGTCTTTGTGAATCCGCGCAGATCTGCAAAGAAGATGGTTACCTTTCTTGCATCGTTTGTGATAGTGGTTGATTCAGTAAATCTATAAAGGCGGCCTTCTGAAAAGAGCTTGTCCTCCTTTGTCCTTGTAGACTCAAGCGGGTAGAGGATGATCTTCTTTTCCATCGCCTTTATTATCTCTGTTCTCTGAAGCCCCTGCACTATGTCTTTAAATGCATTAAAAAGCATGCTCCAGTTATCAAAGAGCTTTGCAGCATTAATAACAGCAGGGCTTGAAAAGAGCTGTTTTCCAACATCAGCATAGTCAAGGAAGAGATAGTCCATGATATGCCTGTTAAAGACCATCTTTAGTATGCCGGCCTCTTCCATAAGACGGTTTTCAGGAATCCCTCTCAGGCGCTCCCTGACAAGCTGTATAAGCGGCCTCTCCCTTTCATCCAGCCCCCTTTTTATACGCTTTTGCAGGATCAAATATATCTCATTAAATGCCTTAAAAGGAAGGGTGTATCTCTTGTTGTATTCAGAGAGGATATCCTGCAGGCTGATCTTCCTGATTTCGGTCTCTGTTAAAGGGAACTGGTCATTTATTATGCTCATAATAAGACTGTCATTAAAATTCACGCCGAGGTTAAAGGCTATCATCCTCTCTGCTGTCTGGGCTGCCTTCTGATAGGAGAGCCTCATGGCTGAGGTTAGAAGGCCGCTCAGCATGGGATGCATCTGATACTTGATATTATTCTTGACGCCCCTCTTGTTGAAGTAGTCATTTAGTATCATTGAAAAGTCCTTTGAAAAGGCGAGCCAGAATAGATTGAGTATGCCTGTCCTTCTCTCTGCCCTGATGACATTAGTTATGATGGTGACAAGGTTATTTAAGAGGTCTCTTTCAATAGCCATAATCTGGCCTTCTGCCGCTGTATGTGCGCCGGGCTGGGACTCCCTGCTTGCTATCAGGTTATAGAGGTAGTGGATGTACTGCTGAGACTGGTTCCGCAATGCAAGAGAGAGCTCTGTATTTATCTCGCCCTCTCCCTTCTTTATTATATTCTCATCAGGGAGTACAGGCACGCTGCCGCCAAAGAAATCCTTCATCTCCCCTATGCTGGCGGTGGAGAATTTCAGCATATTCCTGTCTTTTTCCGAGAAATAAAATTCTTCCATATCAACCCTTTTTGTATTCTGCCATTATCTTTTGCACATCATCCCATGTATATTTTTTATCCGCCGGGTTTCTCAGAAGATACGCAGGATGAAATGTGGGCATAACCTTTATGCCATCATATAAATAAAATTCCCCGCGCAGGGAGCTTATGTTATCCCTTGTCTTTAGCAGGGTCTGCGCTGCAAAGGCGCCGAGTGTACAGATGATCTTTGGCTTAATAATCCTCAACTGCTCTTTTAGAAACGGCTCACACGCCTTTATCTCATCCTCAAGGGGATTTCTGTTATTAGGCGGCCTGCACTTTATTATATTGGCAATATATACATCCTCCCTCTTCATGCTCATTGCCTCAATAATTTTTGTCAGAAGCTGTCCTGCCCTGCCTACAAAGGGCATCCCTTCTGTGTCTTCATCCTCACCCGGGGCCTCGCCCACAAACACCAGTTCAGCCTCTTCATTCCCGGAGCCAAACACGATATTTTTCCTCTTCTGATGAAGCCTGCATCGTTTGCAGTCGCCAATCATCCTTCTTACATCTTCAAGGGTTTTGGGTTTGGCATCATTCGCCTCTGACAGGCGGGACGGCTGTCCTACTAACCTGCCCCCTCTCTCCCCCTCTCCCCTTGGGGGAGAGGGAAAGGGTGAGGGGGTGGGAATGGCATTTAATGATATAGGGAGTTCATTAATTCCAGTCGCTTTTAAATAGGCAAGATAATGCCTTATATTATTAACTGCTTCCTTAGTGTTTATGTTCTGCATGTTCCTTTAAACCGTTCAATATCTCAGTAAAACGATTCCCCTTGCCTTTAAAACTAATCTTCCTCTTTCCGCCCCCGGGATTCTCAAGATATATAGTAAGCCTCTCCTCTGGCAGAATCTCTTCTGCCTTTTCTGCCCATTCAATTACTGTTACGGCTTTTCCCTTCAGATATTCTAATATCCCGATATCTTCTATCTCAGATAGGCTATTCAGCCTGTAGAGGTCTATGTGATAGAGCGGCAGCCTGCCTTTATATTCATTTACAATAACAAATGTAGGGCTTGCTACAAATCCCTCTTTTATGTCCAGCCCCTTTGCTATTCCCTGCACAAAGGTTGTCTTGCCTGCGCCGAGTTCGCCATAGAGGCAGACTATATCGCCGTCCTTTAATAATCTTCCAAGCCTTTCCCCAAGGTCTTTTGTCTCCTCAGGGGTATTGGTTATAATAATGTAATCTGTGCTCAAATTAATGCAAATAAAATAATTAATGTTATTTACCCCTCACCCTAACCCTCTCCCGCAAGGGGAGAGGGAACCTTATTGTTTCCCCTCCCTTGATGGGAGGG
>CAKKST010000037.1 GCA_919903585.1 Nitrospiria bacterium
TAAACTTATGCCTGCCACTGTTATTATAGTAAATATAAAGGGGATATAGGTAAAACAGTATTGGTATATAAATGAGGCAAAAGAAGTAGGGGCGAGGCGCCGCCTCGCCCCTACAGAAATGACAGATGAAAAAGAAATTAGTAGGATGCTATTAAAAACAATAGACGTATCTGTAACTAATCAGCTTATCAGCGATGTGTCTCTCGGCGCCTTTTTAAGCGGCGGGATAGATTCAAGCACAATTGTGGCGCTTATGTCAAAGAGGATGAAAGAGCCTGTAAAGACCTTCTCTGTTGGATTTGATACAGCAGACCCTTATTATAATGAATTGAACTATGCACGGATAGCCTCCAGATATTTTAAAACAGACCACCATGAGATAATTGTCAGGCCGCAGGATGTAGTTAATCTCTTTCCTGTTATTGCGAGGCACCTTGATGACCCTATAAATGACCCTGCTATACTGCCAACATATATGGTTTCCATGCTTGCAAAGGAGCATGTAAAGGTTATTCTTTCAGGTGAGGGGGCTGATGAGCTTTTTGGAGGCTATCTCAGATATTCTCTTGATAGGATTGCAAGGTATTACCTGCTTATACCTCGTCTTATCAGGGACGGCTTGATAAAACCCTTCATAGATGATATTATTGATAATCAGAGGATTTTTCAAGGATTAAATGCACTGTCAGAGCCTGAATGGTCAGCTCGCTATATCAAATGGGTCTCTGTTTTTGATAAAGACAGCCTGAGAGCCCTCTTAGGAAATCCTGTTTTTATTGAGGAGGAGTGGGGCAGGTTAAAAGGGTTTTATGATAATATTTGGACGGGATATGGTGACGGACTTAATTCTATTCTGTATACCGATATTAAGACGTGGCTTGCTGATGATCTCTTAACAAAGGTTGACAGGATGAGTATGGCAAATGGTCTTGAGGCGAGGGTGCCATATCTTGATAACAGGGTAATAGATATTGCTTTATCAATCCCTTCATGGCTAAAGATAAAGGGTTTTAAGAGAAAATATATCTTTAAAAAGGCAGTGTCAAATATTCTGCCAAATGAGATTGTGAGGCGTAGTAAAAGGGGATTCGCCTTGCCAATTTCGCATTGGTTTAGGAATGAACTTAAAGATTTTGTATTGGAAAGGCTAACTGATAATTCTATAAGGAGAATGGGATATTTTAGCCCTTCTGCTGTTGACAGACTCCTAAAAGAACATATGGCCGGCTACTCTGACAATAGCCTTCAAATCTGGGGGTTGTTGACATTGCATTACTGGTTTGAGGAGAATAAAAGATAGTGTTCTTTATTTTAATATATATCCTTACTTTTCTTCTGGCACTGATTTTTTCCCTGTATGGGACGCCTGTTGCAAGGGAAGCGGCGATTAAATTTAATATTGTTGACAGGCCTGATGGAAGGCTGAAGAATCAGGCCGAACCTATCCCTTATTTAGGCGGTCTTGCAATATATATATCCTTCCTTCTTTCCCTTGCCATTACATTTAATTTTAGTAATGAGGTATTGGGGCTGCTTTTAAGTGGCACAATTATTGTACTCCTCGGACTGATTGATGATTTTGGCGTCCTCTCGCCAAAGGTAAAATTTCTTGGACAGATCATTGCTGCATTTGTATTGATTAAGTCAGGCATTAAGATAGATATCATCTTTTTTCCTGAATGGTTTGATGTATTATTGACATTTCTCTGGATAATTGGCATTACTAATGCCTTTAATATTATAGATGTAATGGACGGGCTTTCTGCAGGGATTGCAGCCATTGCAACCTTTATCCTTTTTATTGTTGCCCTGATAAACGGCAATCCCTTAATTGCAGTTTTTACCATTGCCCTGACTGGAAGCCTTATTGGCTTTCTTAAATACAACTTCTACCCTGCAAGGATATATATGGGCGATACAGGAAGTATGTTTATAGGCTTTATGATAGGCGCCCTCGCAATGATCGGCAAGTATACCCTTTTTAATAAGATTGGATTCCTTGTGCCTCTGGTGATACTCGGCATTCCAGTCTTTGATACGCTCTTTGTGATGTATATTCGCTATAGAAGGGGATTATCAATGTTCAAGGGAAGCAATGACCACTTTGCCCTGCGTCTGAGAAGATGGAGGCTTACAGTAAGGCAGACGGTTCTATTAAGTTATTTAATAGGCGTTATTTTAGGTTTCTTTGCACTTTTTATAATTTATCTTTCCGATATTAATGCAATAATAATGCTATCTATACTTGCAATATCAATCCTTGTAGCTGGTTATTATCTGAAAAAAATAGATGTGACGATGTAATACAAACGCATTAATTTATGTTAAATAAATCTCCCCTAACCCCTCTTTTCCAAAGAGGGGGATAAAGGAATTTCCCCCTTTGAAAAAGGGGGATTAAGGGGGATTTTAAAATTAATTAACACTGCATTATCATGTAATAGGATTTAATGCGTTTGTATTAGTAACTATCTGTCTCCCCTCCCTTGATGGGAGGGGATTAAGGGGAGGGTGGTTTGAAGGAGAAATAATGATCGCAATTATTGGCGCAGGCCTTGCAGGTTTGAGCACAGCCTATCATCTTAAAAAGGATTACGCTGTCTATGAGCGTGAAAATGAGGTTGGAGGCCTTTGCAAATCCTACACAATAGATGGCTTTACCTTTGATTACACAGGCCACCTTTTGCATTTTCGTAATAAGGAGATTAAGAGACTTGTAACCCGCCTTCTTAATAACAGGCTTATTGAGATAAAGAGAAGGGCATATATCTTTTCTAAGAATATTTATACAGAATATCCATTTCAGGCAAACACCTTTGGTCTGCCAAAAGAAGTGGTCAAAGAGTGCCTTATGGGGTTTATTGAGGCATTTTTAAGACAGGGTCAAGGGTCAAGGGTCAAGGGTCAAAAAAAGAAAGAGAGCTTTGAGGACTGGATTTATAAGACCTTTGGTAAAGGTATTGCTAAACACTTTATGATTCCTTTTAATGAAAAACTCTGGAAGACTCCCTTAAATAGAATTACAAGCGACTGGGTTTCGTGGCTTGTGCCGATGCCAAAGATTGAAGATGTTGTCTCTGGCGCTATTGGCATTGGCAATAAGGATATTGGCTATAACCCTGTATTCTATTATCCAGTAGATGGCGGCATAGGTCTTTTGCCAAAGGCATTTCTCCCTCATATCAAAAATCTTAATCTTGGGATGAAGATAAGCAAGATTTCATTAAAAAAGAAAACACTTACTTTTACAAATGGTAATACTGCTGAATATGACTACCTTGTATCAACAATGCCTCTTCCTGAATTGATAAGAATCTGCGATGATATCCCTTCAAATATCAGATTATTGGCAAAAGGATTGAAATATGTATCTGTGTATGATATAAATCTCGGCATCAGACGTGAGAAAATATCAGACAAGCACTGGATATACTTCCCGGAAAAGGAGCACCCATTTTACAGGATCGGGTTTCCAATGAATTTTTCAAAATCTCTGGCGCCTGAGGGATGCAGCTCAATGTATGTTGAGATATCGCATAAAGACGGCAGAGAGATACCAAAGGAGAGACTTATTAATGATGCGGTTAATGGCTTAATAAAAGCAGGCATACTTAGAAAGGATGATGAAATAGCAGTTAAAGATGTAATAGATATAAGATATGCCTATACAATCTATGACAGACACAGGCAGAAGGCTGTTCCAGTAATTCAGAAATATCTTGGTGAGAAAGGCATATTTCCTATTGGCAGATACGGCGCATGGGAGCATACATCAATGGAGGATGCTATTTATCAGGGAAAGGTGACTGCACAGAGGCTAAATAAAAAGGTTTAATGATTAAGGTAGTTCATATAATTACAAAGCTTGAATTAGGCGGCGCACAGCAGAATACGCTATATACTGTTTCGCATCTTGATAAGGATAAGTTTATTCCAATACTGATAACAGGTTCTGAGGGGTTGCTTGTTGATGATGCAAAAAGACTTGGTATAGAGACTCATTTCCTGCCTTCACTTGTAAGGGAGATAAATCCTATAAAGGATATTGCAGCGCTTTTTGCCATTACAATCCTTTTGCGAAGGATAAAGAGGCCTTCAGCATCAACGGCTATCGTTCATACACATAGCTCCAAGGCTGGAATAGTCGGCAGATGGGCAGCATATCTTGCTGGAATACCTGTAATAATTCATACCTATCATGGTTTTGGATTTAATGATTATCAGAACCTCTTTAGGAAGTGGTTTTACATATATCTTGAGAGGTTTACAGCATTGATTACAACTAAATTTATTGCTGTTTCAAAAAAGAACATTGAGACAGGCATTAATGTCGGAATTTTTAAGAAAGAGGATGTTGAATTAATAAGGAGCGGAATAGATATAAGTGAGTTCAGTGACATTGAGATTGACAAAGCAAAAAAGAAAAAAGAATTAGGAATAGAACCTGGTTTGCCGCTAATTGGCATGATTGCATGTTTTAAACCGCAAAAGGCTCCGCTTGATTTTATAAAGGCAGCGCACCTGGTTCATAAAAAAATGCCTGACGCCAGATTTATCGTTACAGGTGATGGAGAACTCAGGTCTGCGATTGAGGAGATGATTAACAGGCTTGGCCTGAATAATGTAATAAAGCTCCCCGGCTTCAGAAGGGATATACCTGAGATAATGAATTGTCTTGATGTCCTTGTTCTTACATCACTCTGGGAAGGGCTTCCAAAGGTGATTGTGCAGGCGCTTTCAGCAGGCATCCCGGTTGTTGCAACTGAGGTGGACGGTTCATCAGAGGTTGTAAAGAATGGCATAAATGGCTTTCTTGTCAAACCCGGTGATGTTAAAGGAATTGCGGAAAAGATTGTGCATATATTACAAAAACCCAAGGGTTTCAAATTTCAAATTTCAAATTTCAAATCAATTTTAGATGAGTTTGATATTGACCTGATGGTAAGGCAGCAGGAAAAATTATATGAAAATACTCTTAATATCTGCAAATAGGGAGATGCTTCCCGACCCGGTGGCGCCTATAGGCCTTGCCTATGTAGCTGCTGCGTTAAGGGATAGAGGGCATACTGTATCTATGCTTGATCTCTGCTTTTCTGATGCCATTGAAAGCGCCATAAAGGATGAAATAAAGATATATAATCCTGAGGTCATCGGTATCTCAATAAGAAATATTGATAATGTCTCATATCCAAACAGCATTTCTTATATCGCTGCCATAAAGGATGTGGTAGATACTTGCAAGGGTTCATCAAATGCAAAGATAGTATTGGGCGGCTCAGGCTTTACCATTATGCCTGAGAAGCTCCTTGAATTTTTTAATGTTGATATTGGAATAATAGGGGAGGGTGAGGAAACCTTTCCTGAATTATTAGAAAAAATCAGGAACAGTAATGGTTTTGAAACTATCTCTGGCCTTATTTATAGAAAAGGAAACAGGATTGTTAAAAATCCTATCAGGGTAATAAAAGACCTCAACTGCCTTTCAATGCCTGAAAGGGTGCTTCTTGATAATACCCGCTACTTAAAAGACGGGGGCAGCGGGAACATCCAGACAAAAAGGGGATGCTATTTCAAATGCATCTACTGCACATATCCATTGGTAGAGGGCTCTGATGTGAGGCTTCGCTCGCCAAGGCTTGCTGTAGATGAATTTGAGTTGCTTGAAAATGAATATAACCTTTCGCATGTTTTTGTAGTGGATAATGTATTTAATTATCCTATAAGCCATGCAGAGGAGATATGCAGGGAGCTGATTAACAGAAGGTTAAAGATAAAATGGAGCTGTTATGCAAATCCGGGTTTTATTACTGAAAGGCTCGTTGATTTGATGGTAAAGGCAGGGTGTACAGGGATTGACCTTGGAACAGATGTTGCCTCAGAGAAGATGCTAAAAAATATGGGCAAGAATTTTAATCTTTCTGTCTTGAAAGAGGCCTCAAGGATATGTAATAATGCAGGGCTTTCTGTATGCCAGAGCCTTCTTCTCGGCGGCCCCGGCGAAACAGAAGATACGGTAAAAGAAACTCTGGAGAATATAGAGGCCCTAAAGCCAAAGGCTGTGGTTGCAATGACAGGTATAAGGATGTATCCAAATACAACGCTTGCAAAGATAGCAGAGGAAGAGTGTATGATACAGGAGAGTGAGCTATCGCTTAAGCCGTATTTTTATATCTCGAGTGGTGTGAAGGAAAACCTTGTAGATATAGTAGAGGAATTTTCTTCTCGCCTTTCGCACTGGATACTTCCGGGAAAAAATATCCGCATGACCGAGAAGATTCAAAGAATGTTAAGGAAATATGGCGCCATTGGCCCTTTATGGGAGTCTGTAAGGGGAATTGATAAGACAGCAAGGAGATGAAAGATAGAAGATGGGTATAGCATTTATTTTTCCGGGGCAGGGATCCCAGTATGTAGGCATGGGAAACAACCTTTATGAGAGATTTGATAATGTAAAGAGGCTTTATGATAATGTTAATGGCATGCTGGGCTTTGATCTGAGAAAAATCTGCCATCATGGCCCTGCAGATGAGTTAAACAGGGATATTACTGCCCAGATAGCGGTATATGTAAATAATTATATTCATCTTGAGCTTCTTAAAGACAGGGTCATGGGTCAAGAAAAAGAGGGGCAAGGATCAGGGGTCAGGGGTCATGATGAGGGTCAAGGGTCAAGGGTCAAGGGTCAGAAAGAGAAAAACCAACTTGCCCCTTGCCCCCCCTGCTTACTACCCCCGATAGAACCATTCGAGGGCAGGCTTGCAGGGGCAGGCTTGCCCCTTGCCCCTATAATGGTTACTGGTTACAGCCTCGGTTTTTACTCTGCCCTTGTAGCAGGCGGTGCGATAGATTTTGCAACAGGCCTCGCAATAGTAAAAGAGGCTGCGAAATTGATGGAGGAGGAGATCGGCAATAAAAAAGGGGGCATGACAGCAATAATAGGGCTTTTGCTTGAGGATGTTAGGGCTATATGCAATGACGCTAAAAATGATGGAGATGTCTGGATTAGCAATATAAATGCTGCAAAACAGATAATTGTATCAGGGATAGATGCAGGTCTTAGGGTGGCAGAGAGGCTGGCGCTGGAAAGGGGCGCCTTGCATATTATTCCCCTTAATGTAGGCCTCCCTTTTCATACTCCATTAATGAAGAGGGCAGGGGAGCGGTTTTATGAATATCTTAGGACAGTAGATATTAAGGATTCAGAGATACCTGTTATTTCATATATGAATGGCCAGATTATTAAAGGCAAGGACGAGATAAGAAGGATATTGGCTGAGCAATTGTATAATCCTGTAATGTGGAAAGATACAATTCGGAAGATGATTAATAATGATATTGACACCTTTATAGAGGTTGGCCCTGAAAGGGCGATTTACAGAATGATTCAATGGATTGACAGAAAGGTGAAGGTTATGGCCACAGAGGACATTTTAATACAACCGAATTAAATTGATATTGATGGAACAAGTTGTCATTCCAGCAGAGTTTTTGAGCGGAAATCTATAAAAGGAATTAGATTCCAGTTTTCACGGGAAACCCTGGATTCCTGCTAAAAACACGCAGGAATGACCTGTTTAGTATTTGATGAGGTCTTTATGATATTAAAAGATAAGGTTGCACTGGTTACAGGCGGCTCAAAGGGGATAGGCAGCGCTATCTGCTTTGCCTTTGCAAAGGAAGGTGCAAGGGTTATTGTTAATTACAGCAGTGACATTAGCGCTGCAGAGGCGGTAGCAGATGAGATTAAAAAGGCAGGAGGAGAAGCTATTGCAATAAAGGCTGATGTTGCATCATCTGTAAATGTAAAAGAAATGCTTGACCAGATTGTCAGGATTTATGGTAAAATAGACATCCTTGTAAACAATGCAGGTATTTTAAAGGATGGTTATCTGATGCTTATGAAGGAGGAGGACTGGGACAGGGTAATAGCTACAAACCTGAAAGGCGTTTTTAACTGCTGCCGCGCTGCAGTAAGGCCAATGATTGCGCAGAAGAGCGGGAAGATAATCAATATTGTTTCACCCAGCGCTATAACAGGCAGGGCAGGCCAAACAAATTATTCAGCATCAAAAGGAGGTGTAATAAGCCTTACAAAATCCCTTGCGAGGGAGCTTGCAGGCTTTAATATAAATGTAAATGCTGTTTCGCCCGGTGTGACAGAAACAGAAATGTTGAAGGATGTGCCTCAAAAGGTACAGGATGAGCTTATTGGGATGATTCCCATAGGGAGATTTGGCAGGGCTGATGAGGTTGCAGGGGCAGTAATATTCCTCGCCTCTGATGACGCCTCATACATAACAGGCCAGATAATCAGCGTAGACGGTGGAATAACTATATAGAAAGGGGTGAATTTTTTTGTCAGAAACATTGGAGCAGGGTCTCAATGATAAGGTAAAGGAACTTATCGTACGGAGACTGAAATTAACTATTGATCCTAATACTATTAAAGATGATGCTCCATTATTTGGAGAAGGGCTGGGACTTGATTCCATTGATGCCCTTGAGTTAGTGGTCGGTCTTGAACAGGAATTCGGTGTATCCATCCCTGATGAGGATGTGGGAAGGGAGGCATTTGCCTCTGTTAATGCCCTTGTGGCATATGTCAGAAAGATAAAGGGCAACGGATAAAAAGAAGGCAGTTATGAGTGAGGGGATAGCCAAAATGGGGGTTCAGGAAATATATAAAATCCTCCCCCATCGTTATCCCTTTTTATTTGTGGATAAAATTTTAGATTTGATGCCTGGTAAAAGCGGCATGGGTATAAAGGAGATTACTTATAATGAGCACATGCTTCTTTCTTCCCCTGTGCTTCTTATAGAGGCAATGGCACAGGTTGCGGGTGTTATATTAGCTTACCCCTTACTGGGGTTGGGGGATTCTTTGGGAGGTGAGAGGGGATTAAAAAGGGGAGGGGGGGATTATGCCGGCTATCTTATTGAGGTAAAGGATATTGCTTTTTCAGGGGATGTCAGCGCTGGGGATAGGCTTATTCTCAACCTTGCCCTCATACAGAAATTTGGGAATCTCTTTAGATTTGATGGAAGGGCAATTGTTGGGGATAAGGTGGTGATAAAGGGTGAACTTTCTATAGCAGTTGTAAAGACAGCAAAATCCCCCCCTCCCCCCGATAATCCCCCCTTGCCCCCCTTTACTAAAGGGGGGTGAGGGGGGATTGAAGATAACAAGCAGGGCAAATCCACTTATAAAATCCTTACATCTTTTAAAAGGCCGTGAGAAAAGAAGGGAATCAGACCTGTTCATATGTGAAGGGCTGAAGCTTGTTGTGGAGGCAGTAAAGTGTGGCAGCGAGATAAGGAATATTCTTATATCTCCAAGATTTAATGAATCAAAGATAAAGGGGGTAATTCTTGACAGGATTGATGGCCTTAATGTAAATGTTATAAATACTACGGATTCAGTGCTGGACTATCTCTCAGACACAGCAACCCATCAGGGGATTATTGCTGTTGTAAAAAAGAGGTTCTGGAGGGAAGACGATTTATTTAAAGGGGATTACGGAATAATAATATTCTTATATATGCTTCAGGATCCCGGAAATCTCGGCACAATAATACGGGCGGCAGAGGCAGGCGGTGTCAAAGGGATTGTTCTGGCAAAGGGGACTGTTGACCTTTATAATCCAAAGGTAGTCAGGGCATCAATGGGCTCAATATTCAGGATGCCAATTATAAGGATAGACAGTGCGGTTGATTTTATAAAGAAGGTAAAGGGGCTGGGGTACAGGTGCGTCGGCCTCTTTCCATCAGGAAAGAATGAATATTTTAGGGAAGACCTTACAGGGCCGATTGTGCTTGCCTTTGGTCAGGAAGGATCAGGCCTGCCAGATGACATTGGCAGATTGATGGATGTAAAAATAAATATCCCTATGACAGGAAGTGTAGAATCCCTAAATGTTGCAGTCTCTGCGGCTATTATGATATATGAAGGATTCAGGCAGAGGATGGCAAAGGGATAGAAATATGCCGGTGAGCATAGATATTAAAACAAAATCTCAGATTGAGTTTATTGATATAACATCTAACATACAGCAAGCTGTAGACAGATCGGGTATCAAAGAAGGGGTCTGCTATGTGTATGTACCGCATACAACTGCAGCAGTAACAATTAATGAAAATGCAGACCCTGATGTTATCAGGGATATTATAACAAGGCTGAATGAGATTGTGCCCTTAGATGGCAATTACAGACATGCAGAGGGAAATTCTGCTGCACATATAAAGGCGAGTATTGTTGGTTCTTCTGAGACAATTTTTATTGAGGCTGGGAGGCTTGTCCTCGGTACATGGCAGTCTATATTCTTCTGTGAATTTGATGGCCCGCGAAGCCGCAGGGCGATGGTGAAGATTGTTTCTGGCTAAAAATTAAATAAAAAAAGTAGACAAAGTGTAAGGAGGTGATTTATGGGAAGCGTAGTAAAAAAGAGAAGGAAGAAGATGAGTAAGCATAAGCACAAGAAGCTGTTGAAAAAGTCAAGATGGGAAAGAAGAAAACGCGGCAAGTAATCTCCTTTTGGATAAGTCCCTTGCCTGCCTCTACCTGTCCCTGCCTGTCACAGACAGGGGTAGACAGGGACAGACAGGGATGTTTGGGGAGGGAAAAGAGCGTTTAACCAGCAAGCGCCACCTCTTCTTCTATTGGCTCAAGGTATTCTACCTTTACCTCCTTGAATCCCATTATCAATTTTTTCACCTGATCCTGCATTGGTTTCAAGAGTTTATTTTTAATTCTCTTGCTATTAAATAAATCAACGACTTCCTTATTATCAAATATAAACCTTACCCTCTCTGCCTGCAAAGTATAGGCATTGAACAGGCCATGAATAAATGCCTCGTATTCTGCCTCCATCCTGTCCTTTGCATCAATAGTTTCATTGATGTATCTGAGGAGCCTTAGGTTATCTTCGTCTTTTATCCTAATCTTTACGATTGCTTTACCCGCCCTGTTTTCCCACCCACTTGCATAGATCAAGAGATTCTTACTCATGGGTGCCTCCTTTTTTTAAATGATTACACAGATTCTTAAAAGCGATTACACAGATTTAAACCTCCTTATCTGTGTAATCTGTTTCTTGTAATCTGTGTAATCAAGGCATCACTTTTGTGAACGCCTATTATGTTTTATGCAGCTTCCTGAGGTTTAAGCGCCCTTTTAATACTTAATCTTAATTCTGACATCTTGATAGGTTTGGTTAGATAATCATAGATACCCATATTCATTAATTCAAGGTAGGACTCTACATCCCCAAAGGCTGTAAGGACAATTATTTTGGAATTTGGTCTTTTTGTCTTGATTTTGTAAATGAGTTCAGCCCCTTTTGGCTCGGGCATATTTTTGTCTGTTAATATCAGATCATAGGGACTCGCCTCAACCTTCTCCATGGCCTCTGAGGGATCCCCTGCCATTTCAATCTCATAACCATCTTCTTTCAGGGCGTCATGAAGGAGGCTAAGAAACTCTCTATCATCATCCACTGCTAATATATGTATCCTCTCTCTCTTTTCGGTCATTATTTAGCCCTTAATAAGCTGAGGCTCTTGCAAAAGTCCCAATTCTGTCATTCCCGCAGAGTTTCTGAGCGGGAATCTGGTTCTAAGTGCTTGAAAAACCATATCCCCGATAAAAGCATTCGGGGATGACAAACAGTTTTGCAAGAGCCTCAGTTGTAAAAAACAATTATACATTTAATTTATATAAGCAAAATATATACCAATCTAAAGGTATTTAATAACCCATTGATTTTTTAGTGTTTTAAGCTCTTAGATGATTGCCCTTGTGGATTAGCGATAGGGAATCTTGTGACAAAGATGTTAACAAGCTGTGGATTGTTAAGTTGAATCTTTAATATTATCTTTATCTTTCAAGAAGATATGTTTTAATGACAGATTTGTCACTCATTGACAAAATTTATTTTAAAACTTTCTTATAAAGTCCATCATATTCCTCTGCTGATTTTTCCCACGAATGGTCTTCCTTCATCCCAATGATAATAAGTTTATCCCACCTCGCTCTACTTTTGTATAGTTTTATCGCTCTTTTTATGCACTTTATTAGTTCTGTAGGGGTGTATTCTGTGAACTTGAACCCATTCCCTTTTTCTTTTTTTAGATCATAATCTCTTATAACATCATCCAGACCCCCTGTTGCATGTACAATTGGTACTGTTCCATATCTGAGGCTTATCATCTGGTTCAGGCCGCAAGGCTCATACTTGGATGGCATCAGGAGCATATCTGCCCCTGCCTCTATCTTATGGGAGAGGGTGTTGTCAAAGGTAATCATTGCGCTAATCTTATCAGGATATTTCTTGGCAAGATTCTTTACCAAGTGGTGATATTTTTCATCCCCTGTGCCGAGTATTGTAAACTGAATATCTAATTTTATTAAATCGTCAACTGCCTCTTCAAATATATCCCATCCTTTCTGGCTGCTGAGCCTTGATATCATCCCGATTAAAGGTGTTTCAGGCGAGAGGGGAAGATTAAATGCCTTCTGCAAGTCTGCCTTGCAGTCCTTTTTCCCCTTAATATCCTTTATTGAATAGTTCTTAACTATTAAATTATCCTTGGCAGGGTCCCACTCATCATAATCAATCCCATTGATGATCCCATAGATTTTCTCTGCCCTTTCTTTAAGCAGACCCTCAAAGCCGCACCCATATTCAGGTGTCTGTATCTCCTCCCGATATTTTTTACTCACAGTGGTAACAGCATCTGAGAATACAATCCCTGCCTTTAGAAAACTTATCTTCCCGTAGAATTCAAGGGTTTGAGGTGTAAAGTATTCCATGCCCAGATTCAGGAGGTGTATATCAAGCGCCCAGAACTGACCCTGATAACCGAGATTGTGTATTGTGAGGATTGTTTTTGTTTTATCAAAATATTGGTCATCCTTATAGTGGGTTTTTAAAAAGAGCGGTATAAGGCCTGTCTGCCAGTCATTGCAGTGTATTATATCAGGGCTAATATCAAGGGCCTTTGCAGCCTCAATTGCGCCCCTTGAGAAGAATGCAAATCTCTCTGCATTGTCAAGATAATCCCCTTCCGGTGTTGAGTATAAATAATCCCGGAAATAATACTCATCCTTTTTGATAAAATAGACGCTTATATTATTTCCAAGGCTTGCCTGAAGTATTTCACCGCTGGCCTTCTTATTTGATACAGGCACCTCAATATGCTGCCCTGTGGCAACCAGATCAAATTTCTTTTCATCCACTGCCTTATATTTGGGTGTGATAATATAAATTTTATGGCCAAGGCGCTCCAGCGCCTTTGGAAGGGCAGCGGATACATCTGCAAGCCCGCCTGTCTTTGAAAAGGGCTCTACCTCAGAGGAGACGAAGAGTATATTCATATTTCTATATCTCAGCCTCTTTAAGATACCTTGCAGCCTCTTCAGGCGGCGTTGGGTTAATATAAAAGCCTGAGCCAGCCTCAAAACCTGCAACATGGGTGAGCTTTGGCATTATCTCAATATGCCAATGATAGAATTCTTCATGGCCGCTCTTCCCGTCCTTTGAAGGAGAATTATGGATGATAAAATTAAATGGCGGGTTGTTTAGTATCTTACCCATCCTCTTTAATGCCTCTGACAGGATCCTCGCAAGGTTCTCCATATTTTGCCTTTGTATATCCTCATAGGATGCATCATGCACCTTTGGGAGTATCCATGTCTCAAAGGGGAATCTCGGCGCATAAGGGGATATATTTACAAAATCATGATTTTCTGCAACAACACGGCTCCTGTCAGTAAGCTCCTGCCTTACAATGTCGCAGAATATACATCTTTCTTTGTATTCGTAATATTCCTTTGCCCCTTTCATCTCCTCTGCCACAAGGCTCGGGACAATGGGGAGGGCAATCAACTGGGAATGCGGATGTTCCAATGTTGCGCCTGCCTCGTAGCCCTGATTTTTAAATATAAGTATGTAGCGGAATCTTATATCCTTTTTTAAATCCATTATCCTGTCCCTGAATGCCCATAATACATCCTCTACCTTTTTAATTGGAAGTGTGGCAAGGCTCTCATTATGCTCAGGTGTCTCAATTATTACCTCATGGGCGCCGATGCCGCTCATCTTATCAAATATGCCTATACCCTCTCTATGAAGATACCCTTCTATCTGAAGCGCAGGGAATTTATTCGGCACAACCCGCACACTCCAGCCTGATGTATTTGGTTTTGACCCGTCGCTTCTATAGGCCAGCACCTCTGGCGGTGTTTTATCCTCATTCCCTGTGCAGAAAGGGCAGAATCCTCCCTTTACAGACTCTTCGTGTTTGTGTGTAAAATTGGATGGCCTCTTGCCGCGGCCAGTGGATATTATGACCCACCTGCCGATTATTGGATCTTTTCTTAGTTCTGGCATTAATATTATCCCCCCTTAACATTTAAACTTATATTCATATCCCATTCCTCTTGCGGTTTTAAATTTAACCGCCATATTGGCAAAAAGGCTGTTCCCTGATATGTGCGCTCAAAGCCGTCTTCTGACTGAGATACTGTCTCAACAGGATAGACCCATAATCTTGACTTCTCGGAATAGGAGATATCAACTTCTATTCCTGACCATTTATCCCTCAGGCCAATTTTATCAACATCATTAAAATCCCCCGCAGCCTCCATTAACCTCTTCTCATCCTCCCTATCCTGCAGGATATAATATCTGCTTTCATCCCTTCCGGCAAGGAGTGTCAGGTTAAATTCTATTCCAAATAGTGTCTCTATTTGCGCGTTTCCCCTGTTTATCAGGGAATAATTACAATTTATCATACCACTATTTCCATTAAAGGAGAATCTTTTTCTGATAGTAATCGGTCTGGCAATAGTGTCATTATAAATCCCCCCGTCCCTCCTTAAAATAACATAGCCCGCTGTTTTATTTTTAAAAAAGGAGAATTCCTCAATAGTATATGGCAGATCTATAAAATCACCGAGCTCTTTATAATCACCTCTTGAAAAAGACTCAGGGGTTGTTGATGAGTCAATAAAGTGATCTAAAAACGAATAGCGGTTATATCTGTCATAGAACAGGAATCTTTCAATACCCTCCTCCTTTGATTTTACTATGTGGTGTATTGAGACAGGCTCGGCCGCATCCTCTGTATTATTTTTCACCTTCTTTAATTTGTGGTGATAGCCCTCCTTGCGCCTTGCAAGCAGATTAGAAAGATTGAATGCCTTTGGCCTGAAATCCAGCTCCACCATGGCGCCGCCGTAATCAGGCGCAATATAGACATTAATATAGGGATTGCTTATCAATATCTCCTTCCTGCCATCAGCATTGTAGTCAATTGCCTCTGCAGAGAGCCAACTCTCCTTACCCTTATTTCGTTTATCATCTGCAGCAGCCTCTGCGAGGATAAGGTGCTTATAAACTGCATGCCGCAGATAATTCAGATATAGGCCGCCGAAGAGGCCGTGCCAGTAGGCACAATTGCACTGCGCCCGATAAAGCTCCTTTTTAGCAGTCTCTCCCTTTGTGTCATTTGCCTTGAAGATGGCATTTACCTTATTGCTCACATACAGCATCTTTTTGTGCATATCATTGGCCTCGGGGTATTTTGCAAGGAAGTTATCCCAGAAGCCGCCGCGGATAAAGGGCTTATAATCCTCCCACATATCTGTTGCCTTTAATGCATCTACCATTATTTCATATTGTTCAATGGCCTCTGCCGGAAGCGCCCATTCCATCATCTCCTCATAAGAGGCAGTGGGCAGATAGACCCTTCCTGTTGGAGGATATTTATTGAGGAACTCGCTGAAGGTCATCAGATTAATCCATGCGCTGTTTTCTTCCAAGGCTGTAAAAAATTTTTCAAGCCATCCCTCTTCAAAGACCCACTTGTAAGTCCCGGGCCAGACACCAAACTTCTCGCCATCATCAGCATAGGTAACCCCGATCTCTCCCTTTTCCTCTGCCATCCTTTTTAGATAGTCTATTGTTTCTTCAGGGAGTTTGAAGGGTATGTAATATCTCAGGGTCTTATCAATTGGAAAGATTGCTGTTACTGAATTTTCCCTCTCTGTCAGATAGTATCCATAAATATCCTTATGGCTAAGGCCGGCATAGGTAAAGTGCGATTCATCAAGGATGGTGTATTTTATGTCTGATGCAGAAAGGAGTTTTGGGAGGGATGGATCCCACACCCTTTCAGCAAGCCACAGGCCTGTTGGGTTGTATCCAAATCTCTCTTTTATGAATCTTGAGTGCATCTTTATCTGCCCGATTGCATCTATCTCAGGTATTATCGGCAGTATTGGTTCATAGAATCCTCCTGTAAGAAGCTCTATCTGATTCCTCTCTACAAGGGCATTTATCTTTTTAAAAAAATCAGGATAATTCCATTCTATCCATTCCCATAACGGGCCTGTGTAGTGGAGCGAGAGCCTTATCTTCGGGTGCCTTTCAAGGGCAGAGATAAAAGAGAGATAGCATTTTTCGTATGCCTCTTTAAATACCCCGTCAAAATTGCCAACAGGCTGATGATTGTGTATGCCCAAAAGCAGGTTGATCTTTGCCATTATACCCTCCACATTATCTTTTCAAAATTTTCATCTGGAACAGTAAGCAATATAAACCCCTTCTGGGGATAGCGCTCTATCTCTATCTCTCCCTTTTCAAGCTTTATATTTATCTTTGCAGCATCTCCTGCCTTCAGGTTTAATTCAGAAAATGGGATGGAGAGCTCAATTATCCTGTTGTAATTAATCTTATCTATATCCTTTATCTTTTCTATCCTGCCATTGCCTGCCTTAAAAAGGGTATAGGATGCAACATCCTTTTTCCCAAAGGGGAATACCATCCTGAATTCCCAATCATCAAAAACCACAATCTTTGCTGTTATATCTTCCTCCAGCTCCAGATTCAGGATAGGGTCAAGGCGGATGTACAGATTATTCAAATCAAAGCCATAGTATATCTCATCAAGAAACCGCTCTGACTTATACATCGTCCCCCTGTGCCGCCTGCTGATAATGCATCCTGCCTCAAGCCACTCAAAATAGTCTGTTATCCTCCCGTCAAGGGCAGGGCTTATAAAACCAACAGGGACCCTCTCCGGCTTTACCTCATGGAACTGGATAATCGGCGTTTCAAGATAAGAAGGAATATCCATCTTTAAGATTTTATAGACAGTAGACAGGTGCATCCTGAACAGCCTGTCAAACTCTTCGTCATTGTCGCTTGAAAAATCATCCCCATACCACCAAAACCAGTCGCTTCCCTCTGCCATGTAAATAGCATCATAACAACGGCTGATTTCAGATGCAGGGTATCCGCCCGACGCCTCAGCCTCTTTTAACACCTCCCTTGTCCTCTTTAAATATTCCCACCCAAGATTTTTTTCATAGGAGCCTATCCAGATGGCAAAGTTGCTGTTTATCCATGAGCCTGAATGGATATTCTCAAGCGTATCCTGCGGCGGGTTTTCATTGAGATAATCGCTTATCCTTACGGTTTCAATCCAATCTGCATTAGTAAGTTCCTTATAGAGATGCCTTAAAAAATCCCTGCCATTATTTGGATAGTTTTCCCAAGGGTTTTCTCCGTCAAGAATTATCGTGACGAGAGGCGCCTTATCAGATGAGGCATTTCTTATTTCATGTAAATGATGAATAAGGTCAGATGCAGCAGCAGACTGGGGATTTCTTGAATAGGTGAAACCGATTAGGTCAGAGAGCCCCTGATCCCTAAAAATGACTGATATCCCGCTGTTATTATAAACTGCCCTGTAAGGTTTATAAAGATATCCTGCCTTATCCTTTTTCCCGATTGTTCTGAATAGTATACCTTCATCTGTTGCAGTCCATTCTATGCCTGCCTCACGCAGGAGAGGAATGATCTCAGGGCAGACAGAGCCTTCAGACGGCCACATGCCCTTTGGCCTGCGGCCAAAGATTTGCTCATGGAACTCTATTGACAGCCTTATCTGGCTGGCTGCATCCTCAGGGCTGCTGAATCTCTCAGGCATTGGATTATCAGGAAGCGCGCGCCTTGCAAATTCAGTATTGTATAAGAGCGGCATAATGGGATGATAGAAGGGTGAGGTTATTATCTCAATCTGGCCCCTTTCTTCTGCCGCCTTATATGCGGGTATTATTTTTTTTAACACCTCAGACTGTATATTAATTATCCTGCTCTTTTCATCCTCTGAAAAACCTCTCCCCTTTTTCTTTAACTCCTTCAGCTCTTCAAAATCCTCCTCTGCCTTAAATCCAAACCATCCAAGATTAAACCATACCTGAAGGTCCCTCATATCTTCATCAGAAAAACTTTTTACAGCATCATTTATAATCCGTGCGTCTACATGCCTCCCCCTCTTTTCAAGGAGCCTCAGATATCCCTTATGCGGCGCTATTATTGTCTCCCAGTTCATCATAAAGAAATTGGCAAGGATGAATCTTCTTTCATCCTCTGTCAGGTCTGACGCAGGTTTTAGAGAGTATTCCATGAATGTATCCTTCACGCTGTTATCAATATACAATAGGAGCTGTTTTAAAAAGGATGGCACAAGATTAAAGGTTACCCTGATTGCAGGGAATTCATCAAGTATCCTGACCATATCATAGTAGCTCTTTATCCCGTGAAGCCTTACCCATGGCATAGAAGCCCTCATTGTTAATGGGTCAATATAATATGGCTGGTGCATGTGCCACAGAAAGGCTGCTTTTAGATGTTTGGTCATATTACGAAGCCGTTACTCAACGATTGTGCCTTTTGATATCACTACTATTCCACCGGGAGAAACATAGAATCTTTTTTTGTCTTCTTCAATATCATAGCCTATCCTTGCCTCAGGCGGGATATTGACGCCCTTGTCAATGATTGCCCTCCTGATCTTTGCATATCTTCCAACCTCTACATCTTCCATCAGAATAGATTCTGTAATAAAGGCATAGCTGTTTATCCTGACCCTTGGTGAGAGGATGCTCTTGTCAATATGCCCTCCGCTGATTACGGATCCCTCGCACACAATAGAGTCAGTTGCAATACCCATCCTGTGCCCCTCTTCATCTGCAAATACGAATTTGGCAGGAGGGTAGGGCGGATAATGTGTTCGGATGGGCCATTTATAATTGTAAAGATTGAAGGCGGGTGTAACACTTGTAAGATCCATATTAGCTGTCCAGTATGAATCAATGGTTCCCACATCACGCCAGTAGCCGCGCTCTGGCTTGCTCATACCAGGAATTATATTTGTCATAAAATTATAGGCAAAGACATTTCTGTTATTAATTATTGACGGCAGGATATCCCTGCCAAAATCGTGAGAGGAATCCTTGTTCTCTGCATCCTGCTCAAGCGCCTCTTTTAATACACTGGTATTAAAGATGTAGTTTCCCATTGAGGCGAGGGCCTTTTTTGCCCTTCCAGGAATCGGTTTTGGATCCTTTGGTTTTTCTTCGAATCCCTTTATCCGCCAGTCCTTTTCAATCTCAATTATACCAAAGTCGCTTGCCCCTGAAACAGGGACAGGGACAGTTGATATAGTAACATCCGCCTTTTTCTGAATATGGTAGCGGAGCATCTGTCCCACATCCATTTTATATATATGGTCGCCGCCAAAGACAAAGACATAATCAGGATTTTCATCATGTATAATATTCAGGTTCTGATACACAGCATCTGCTGTGCCGAGATACCAGTGAGCGCCCCTTCTCATCTGGGCAGGCACAGGGTCAATATACTGGTCAACTACAGCAGAGAGCCGCCATGCCCGGCCAATATGTTCTATCAGTGATGATGCCTTGACCTGTGTCAATACCTTTATCTTAAAAAAACCTGAATTGACAAAGTTGCTAAGGACAAAATCAATAATCCTATAGCGGCCTCCAAAGGGGACAGCAGGCTTTGCCCTCTCCTTTGTCAGGGGTTCAAGCCTTGTCCCCGCACCGCCTGCAAGTATCATTGTAACTACATGCGCCATAGTTGCTGCACCTTTCTCCCATTTGAAGGGAAACTTCCATTATTTCAAAAAGTTTTAATCTGTGTAATCTAATGTCCTGTCCGTAACAGTTCTTTACATTTCTGGTATGTCATTCCCGCAGCGTTTTTGAGCGGGAATCCAGACGCCGTCCCTGCGAAGGCAGGGAACTATACAAGGAACTGGATTCCTGTCAGAGGCATACAGGAATGACAAAAAGCGTAAAGCTATTTATGAGACAGGACACTAATCTTTAATCTGTGTAATCAGAGATTGTTAAGTTTTTAACAATCTGCTAATCATCATGTTTTTCTATAAAGTGTCCTCTTGCTGATGCCAAGGATGGCAGCAGTCTTTTCCCTGTCTCCCTTAACATCCTGTAATATCTTTTTTATATACATCCTTTCAAATTCCTTTAACCTTAATCTCTTTTCCGATGCCCCTTCAAGCATCTCTGCTTCGCTTATCTTCTGGATATAATCAGGAAGGTCTGTCGGCTGGAGGACAAAGTGTTTTGATAAGGCAACCGACCTTTCAATCACATTCTCAAGCTCCCTTACATTTCCCTCCCAATTGTGCCTGTTTAACATATCCACGGCCTCTTTTGTTATGCCCTTTACATCCTTGCCCATTTCTGATGAATATTTTCTTATAAAATGTTCGGCAAGCAGGGGTATATCTCCTTTTCGTTCATTCAGGCTTGGCAGTCTGATAGGGATGACATTAAGCCTGTAATAAATGTCCTCCCTGAAATTCCCTGTCTTAACCTCTTTAAGCAGGTCCTTATTAGTTGCAGTAATTATCCTTACATCTATCTTTCTGGATTCATTGCCGCCAACCGGACGCATCTCTTTATTTTCTATAACACGCAGGAGCTTTGACTGAAGGTTCAGGCTCATATCGCCAATCTCATCAAGGAATATACTTCCGCCATCAGCCTCCTCAAACAGCCCCTTTTTGGTTATGTGTGCGCTTGTGAATGCCCCTTTTAAGTGCCCAAACAACTCACTTTCAAGGAGGCCGTCTGGTATGGCGCTGCAGTTTATGGCTATAAAAGGCATCATCTTTCTCGGGCTGTTAAAATGGATTGCCTTTGCAGCGAGTTCCTTGCCTGTGCCGCTGCCGCCATAGATAATCACATTGCTGTTTGTTGCAGACACCCGTTTAATAAGCTCAAAGACCTCCTCCATCACCTTGCTTCTGCCAATGATATTTTCAAACTGGTACTTCTTTTCAACTGTTTCCCTAAGAAGGAGATTCTCTTTCTTAATCCTTCTATCTTCAATCGCCTTTTGTATTATCACATCCATATCTGTCAATTTAAAGGGCTTTGCAATAAAATGGTATGCCCCGCGCTTGATTGCCTCTACTGCTGTCTCAATTGTGCCAAAGGCAGTAATTATTATTACCTCTGTGTCATTCCTTATCTTTTTAATGGAATCCAGAAGCTCAAGGCCGTTTATATCCTTCATCATCAGGTCGCTTATAACAAGGTCATAATTCCTGTTTTCCATGCTCCTTATGGCATCAACAGCATTATAGGTGGAGTCTGCAGTAAATCCCCTTTTTTGAAGGTGATCCTTCAGCAGTTCAGCCATATTTAAATCGTCTTCTACGATTAAAATACTTTCCATAATTTTTTCAATCAGGGTTCAAGGATTTGTGGGGTT
The DNA here is from genome assembly GCA_919903585.1 of Nitrospiria bacterium. GTDB lineage: Bacteria > Nitrospirota > CAKKRA01 > 9FT-COMBO-42-15 > 9FT-COMBO-42-15 > JACPZJ01. The sequence goes on from CAKKST010000037.1 coordinate 21,615, forward strand.
TGTAGGGGCAATTCATGAATTGCCCCTACGAGCTATCCTGTAATCGGGAATCTTATAATAAATGTTGTCCCCTTTCCTGCTGCGCTCTTTACCTCTATATCCCCGCCATATTCCCTGACAATATTTCTTGTAATTGCAAGGCCGAGGCCTGTGCCCTCGCCGGGTTTTTTTGTGGTAAAGAAAGGGTCAAATATTTTATTAAGATTCTCTTCTTCTATGCCGCAGCCTGTGTCTGATATCTCTATAGATATAAAGGAACGATTATCAGAAACAACCTTTACCCCTTCTTTAATCAGGTATGTCCTTATGCATATCTTTCCTCCCTGCGGTGTGGCATCAGTGGAATTAGAAATAATATTTATAAGCATCTGCTGGAACTGATTAGGGTCTATTGTAATAGCCGGAAGATTATTACCGAGAAATGTTTCAATTTTTATGCCGCTGTCGCTGATCCTCTTTTCCATAAAGTTCAGGACGCTGGTTATTACATTATTTACATTAATATCCTCAACCCTTGTCTTCCCGCCGCTTGCAAGTATCAATAATTGTTTTACAAGGGTTGTTATACGTTCAATCTGGGAGATAATTATTTTAAGATTTATTGATCTCTTATCATCCTCGCCAAGCTCTGAGAGAAGCAGTTCTGCCCTTCCTGCAATAATATTCAGCGGTGTGCCGATTTCATGCGCAAGGCCTGCGGTTAATTTGCCGATGGCTGAGAGTGTCTCCATCTGCACGAGCCTGTCCTGTATTGATTTAAGCTCCTCGTAAGCCCTCTCCTTCTCTCTGAATAATAATGCATTCTCAATAACCGTACCTACATGGTTACTGAGTGATTCCAATAAATCTATATCCTTTATTATGGGAAACTGCTTCTCGCAGCATAGCGACAGAATACCCATAACCCTTTCTTTTGATTTCAGGGGCAGGAATATACAGCCCTTTATCCCCTTTACCGTTGACAGCCTCTTAATCTCGCATGGGGCAGAGGCAATGTTATCAATAAATATAATTTCCTTTGATTTTACCGCTCTTCCTGCAGGGCCGTCGCCAATGTTAATTGTCCCTGCATCCCTTACAAAGCCTTCAGTAAAACCGCGGTATGTTACTGCCTCAAGCCTTGTATCCTTTACAAGATATATTATAGACTTTCTGAGTTTGAGAAAATTAAGGAGCTCCTCCTGAACAGTATTCAAGATTTCTTCCAAGTTAAGAGACCTTCCAATTGTTATTGCAATATTATTTATTACAGCAAGTATCTCATTACGGCTGATAAGGATAGTGTTTTTCTTGGTTGTCATTAATCATTTATCTGCTATGGTTACCTTTTTCATTACATCTCCAATCTTGATGCTCTTTACAACATCAAGCCCTTCCACCACCTTTCCAAATACTGCATAATTCATATCAAGGAATGGGGCGGGTGCAAGTGTAATGTAGAACTGGCTTGATGCGCTGTTTGGATCATTTGCCCTTGCCATTGCAACAACGCCTGCTGAATAGTGCTTTAGCTTTGGTGTAACCTCAAGGGGTATAGTCTTGTCTGATCCGCCTGAGCCGTTTCCCTTTGGGTCGCCGCCCTGTATAACAAAGTTCGGCTCTACCCTGTGGAATTTAAGGCCATTGTAAAAACCCTTATTGGCAAGGTCTATAAAATTTTTTGCAGTAACTGGCGCATCATTTTCAAAGAGTTTAAACTTGATCGTGCCTTTATTTGTTTCTAATACAGCAAATCTTTCGTTTTGCATCTTTTTTTTCTCCTCTCCATAGGTATTATTGACGGCTAAGATTACTAACAGAAGGGTGAAGATAAGTAAAAACCTGCTTCTCATAAAAATTTTCTCCTTTCTCAATTCTATTCTTTCTTTTTTCTTTTGTAGTCATTCCTGCCCCCACTTTCGTGAAGATAAACTCCAGCAGGAATCCATACTTGTCTATTTATAGATTCCCGCTCAAAAACTTTGCGGGAATGACAGGAAAAAGTATAATGTCATGCCTGAATGTCTCTGTCAGGCATCCAGATTTTATAGATTCCCGCCAAACTTGTCCCCGAACGCCTCCATCGGGGAAGCATGCGGGAATGACATTTATGGGTGTTTTTGAAGTTTATCAACACTATCTAAAGGCTGCGACTACCTTTTTAGAGAGGCTGATACATTTTATTTTCTAAATTATATGTTTTAACTCCTTCAAAAGTCAAATAAAATCTTAGGAGAAGGGAATAATATATGATAAAATTTAGATGAAAGAAAGGCAGGAATTATGCAAAAAAAGACATTAAGCCCAATAGACCTTCTCCTTGCCGCTGAGCTTTCTAATAATGCAATAAAAAGGATATACAAGAAATACGGCTTTGAAGATGCTGAGAAGGCGGATAAGAATCTACAGGCCATAGCAAAAGACCCGTACATAAGAAGGCTCCTCTCAGAGGTCATACTCCCCATCTTTGATATGATAAAAGGCTCCCCTGATCCTGATATGACACTGAACAACCTTGAACGTTTCTGTAATGCTGTATTTGACCTGCGGATATTTATCTCCCAGTTAAAGGCAAATCCAAAGCTCCCCTTTCTTTTGATTAATCTCTTTTCAATTAGCCAGTTCCTTTCGGATATCCTGATACGCAACCCTGAATACCTCTGGTGGCTTATAGAGGAGAGGGCGGTGGATACATTCAAGGGCAGGGAGGATATTTTAAAGGAACTGCGGGCAAATATACTGCCCTTTTCATCCTTTGAGAAAAAGTTAAATGCAATACGCAGGATAAAACGCAGGGAAATTTTAAGGATAGGCCTGAG
>CAKKST010000038.1 GCA_919903585.1 Nitrospiria bacterium
GGCATGATGGATACTGTACTGAATTTGGGTCTTAATGATGCCACCATAAAGGGCCTTGCAAGAAAATCTAAGAACGAGAGATTTGCATACGATGCCTACAGAAGATTTATCACCATGTTCGGCGATATTGTGATGGGTATAAAGAGGGCAAGGTTTGAGGAGATACTTGAGGCTAAAAAGAGAGAGGTTGGCGCAAAGCAGGATGTTGACCTTGATCTTATAGCGCTAAAAGATATTGTCGGAAAATTTAAGGAACTCGTCAGAAAAGAAAGCGGGAGGAATTTTCCAAGCGACCCCTTTGAGCAGTTGAAGATGGCTATTGATGCTGTATTTGATTCATGGAATGGCGCACGGTGTGTTACCTACCGCAAACTGAATAATATACCTAACAATCTCGGCACAGCAGCAAATGTGGTTGCCATGGTCTTTGGTAATATGGGGAGTTCATCAGGCACAGGCGTTGCCTTTACAAGGGATCCGTCCACAGGCGAGAGGATATTCTTTGGCGAATGTTTATTGAATGCACAGGGTGAGGATGTTGTTGCAGGTATCCGCACACCAATGCCAATATCAGAATTAAAGAAGAGCGTCCCCAAGGCATATAATGAACTTGTGAAGATATACAAGAGGCTTGAGAGCCATTATAAAGACATGCAGGATATAGAGTTTACCATACAGGAAGGCAGGCTCTATATGCTCCAGACAAGGACAGGAAAGAGGACAGCAAGGGCAGCAGTAAAGATTGCAGTGGATATGGTAAAGGAGAGGCTTATTGACAAGGAGGCTGCTATAATGAGGGTTGCGCCAAGCCAGCTTGACCAGCTCCTGCATCCAATGATAGACACAAAGGCAAAGGTGAATAAGATTGCAAAAGGCCTGCCGGCATCACCCGGCGCAGCAACAGGCAAGGTAGTCTTTACACCAGAGGATGCAGAGGCTCATGCAGGACAGGGCGAGAAGGTGATATTAGTGAGGGCAGAGACATCGCCGGAGGATATTGGCGGTATGCATGCAGCGCAGGGCATTCTCACATCCCGCGGGGGCATGACATCCCATGCAGCAGTTGTGGCAAGGGGTATGGGAAAGTGCTGTGTTGTTGGATGCGGCGAGATAAATGTTAGTGAAAAGGAGAAGTCCTTTACAGCAAACAACAATATAGTTGTAAGAGAAGGTGATTATATAACACTCAACGGCTCAACAGGCGATGTTATACTTGGAAAGGTGGAATTAGTAAAGCCTGAGCTGAGTGATGAATTCAGGGTATTGATGGGCTGGGTGGATAATATCCGCAGGCTTAGGGTGAGGGCAAATGCAGATACCCCGAATGATAGCCGCGTTGCAAGGGGTTTTGGCGCAGAGGGTATCGGCCTGTGCCGCACAGAGCACATGTTCTTTGAAGGCGACAGGATTAAGGCAGTGAGGGAGATGATTTTAGCAGATGATACGAATGGCAGAAAGAATGCGCTTGCAAAGCTCCTTCCAATGCAGAAGGGTGACTTTATAGAAATCTTTAAGGAGATGAAGAATCTGCCTGTTACCATAAGGCTGCTTGATCCGCCATTGCATGAATTCCTGCCGCATACAGATGCAGAGCTTGAAGACCTCTCCCGCGAGATGAATGTCCCCTTTGAAAAATTGAAGGCAAAAAACAGGAACCTGCACGAGTTTAACCCAATGCTCGGGCACAGGGGATGCAGGCTCGGCATTACCTATCCAGAGATTTATGAGATGCAGGTTCAGGCAATATTTGAGGCTGCGTGCGAGCTTGCAAAAGAGGGATACAAGATTGTTCCGGAGGTAATGATTCCATTGGTTGGGCATGAAAAAGAGCTTGAGAGGATGAAGGCGCTTACAGACAAGACTGCAAAAGAGGTAATGGCAAAATACAACAAAAAGATAAACTACTTGGTTGGCACAATGATAGAACTGCCGAGGGCTGTAATAGTTGCTGACAGGATTGCAAAGAATGCAGAGTTCTTTTCGTTTGGCACAAATGACCTTACACAGACAACCTTTGGATTGAGCAGGGATGATTCAGGAAGATTTCTCCCCTTCTATGTTGAGCAGGGTATACTTGACATAGACCCCTTTATTGCAATTGACCAGGACGGTGTTGGCGCAATGATGAAGATGGGGGTTAATCTCGGCAGGGGGGTAAGGCCTGATTTGAAGATAGGAATCTGCGGAGAGCATGGAGGTGAGCCGAGCTCTGTTGAATTCTGCCACAAGATCGGGCTTGATTATGTAAGCTGTTCCCCATACCGTGTGCCTGTTGCGAGGCTTGCTGCTGCCCAGGCAGTAATCAAAGAAATGAAGGAGAAGAAGACAAAGGGGAAGGTAAAGGCTAAGGCAAAGGCAAAAAAGGCTGGAGGGAGTAAGAAGAAGAGAAGGTGATGTTTGTAAATGCCTATGGATACACTTGGATTCCTGCGTTCGCAGGAATGACCATGGAAGAGAGGTTTTTAGATGAAAAAAATACTTGAAAACGGAAGATATATTGTCCTGCTGGCTGTGATTTCTACCTTTGTGGCCTCTATTGCTACCTTTATATGGGCTACAATCAGGATGATCCACAATGTATATGACATGTTCCGTGCAGCAAGCGAGGCGCAATTTGCAGTATCTGTTGCACACATGGTGGCAGTAATAGATTCTTATATACTCGCTGTTATCCTTTATATCTTTTCTGTTGCCATGTATGAACTCTTTATTGGCAAGCTGACACTTCCTGAATGGCTCATTATAAAAAATCTTGATGATTTAAAAAAGAAGCTCTCCAGCGTGATTGTATTAATGCTTGCTGTTACATTTCTTGAGCATCTTGTTAAATGGGAGAAGCCTCAGGATACCTTAATGTTTGCTGTTGCAATTACAGTTGTAATCTTTGGCCTTATCTTTTACATGAAGCTCAAGGAGAAGAAAGGGGAAGATGAAGGATGATGAATATTATATGAGGCTCTGCCTGTCCCTTGCCAAAAAGGGCAGGGGAAGGACAAGCCCAAATCCAATAGTTGGAGCAGTTGTTGTAAAGGATGACAGGATTATTGGAAAGGGCTATCACAAAAAGGCAGG
>CAKKST010000039.1 GCA_919903585.1 Nitrospiria bacterium
TAAGCACGGATTTATTGATGTTGAGACGCCATTTCTTACAAAGAGCACGCCAGAAGGCGCGAGGGATTATCTTGTGCCGAGCAGGGTAAACCCGGGGCTGTTTTATGCCCTGCCCCAGTCGCCCCAGTTATTTAAGCAGATATTGATGGTCGCAGGTTTTGACAGATATTATCAGGTAGTAAAATGCTTTAGGGATGAAGACCTGCGCGCAGACAGGCAGCCTGAGTTTACGCAGATAGATTTAGAGATGTCCTTTGTTGATAAGGAGGATGTCATATCCCTGATGGAGGAGATGCTCGCAGCATTGTTCAAGTCTGTTAAAGGCATAGATATACCAACCCCGTTTGCAAGACTGACTTATTATGAGGCAATGGAGAGATATGGCAATGACAAGCCTGATACGAGATTTGAGCTTGAGTTAAAGGATATCTCTAAAATAGTTGCTGATTCTGAATTCAAGGTCTTTGTACAGGCTATTAAAGACGGCGGGATTGTAAAGGCATTGAATGCAAAGGGGCTTGCAGGCTATTCCCGTTCAGAGCTTGATGCCTTAACAGAATTTGCAAAAATCTATGGCGCTAAAGGGCTTGCGTGGATAAAGGTTGCAGATAAGGGGTTTGAAGCGCCTATAATAAAATTCTTCAAAGAGGATGTATTAAAAAAGATAGGAGAGGTATTAAAGGCAGAGAAAGGAGACCTTCTCCTTTTTGTTGCAGACAAACCAAAGATTGTAAATGATACACTAAGCAATCTCCGCATTCATATTGCAGGTAAGCTCGGCTTAATTGATAACAATAGATACAATTTTCTGTGGATTACTGATTTTCCGCTTCTGGAATATAATAATGAAGAAAAGAGATACGAGGCATTGCACCATCCATTTACATCGCCAATGGATGAGGATACATCTTTGCTTGATACAGAGCCATTAAAGGTAAGGTCAAAGGCTTATGATATTGTATTAAACGGCTCTGAAATCGGCGGAGGAAGCATCCGTATACACAAAAGGGATGTTCAGAACAAGGTCTTTAGCCTGCTCAACATTAATGAAGATGATGCCAAGCTAAAATTCGGTTTTCTCTTAGAGGCGCTGGAATACGGCGCGCCTCCGCATGGCGGCATTGCCTTTGGCTTGGACAGGCTTGTTATGATACTTGCAGGAGTTGACTCCATCCGCGATGTAATCGCATTTCCAAAAACCCAGAAGGCAGTCTGCCTTATGACCGATGCACCGAGCAGGGTTACCAAAGAACAGCTCAAAGAACTCAGCATCAGGCTGGAGGGGAAGAAGGAGTAATTTAAACATTGCTTTTAAATAGCCTTTAAACCCAAAGCCTTTTGTGTTATACTGTGCATAATGTGGTTAACAGATTAAAAGGAGGTTTAAGGAAATGGGCAGCGCAACCCTAAACAAAATAATTGAAGAATTCAGCCATCTGCCGATGGGTGATAAAGAATACGCTATTGATATTATAAAAAAGCAGCTTGTTGAGGCAAAGAGAGAGGCTATTGTAAAAAGGGCAAAAGAAGCAATAGGGAATTTTAAAAAGGGAATGACAAAGAAGGGGACTGTAAAAGAGCTATTCAAGGACATAGAGAGTGATTAAAATAAATTGGGATCAAGGATTTAAGAGAATTTATAATAAAAAAGTAAAAAGCAACAATGCGATTAAAAAGAGGTTTTGGAATAGCATAGAATTATTTTCAAAAAATCCCTTCAATCCAAAATTAAGAACCCATAAACTTACTGGAAGGCTTGAAGGCCTTTGGGCATTTAGTGTAAGTTACGACCATCGTGTAATTTTTAAGTTTTTAAAAGAAGACGAGATTTTATTGATTGATATAGGAACACATGATGAGGTGTACTAATAAAGAGCCCTTTTCTTACATTTCCTGAGCAAGGCAAAATGTTGTTAAATTCCATTAATAAAAGAAACATCCTTTTTCTTTCTCTCCTGCTAATTGTAAAAATGCTCTTGCCCTCCATCTCCTTTGCAGA
>CAKKST010000040.1 GCA_919903585.1 Nitrospiria bacterium
CCAGAGAAGACCTTTGACGGAAGATTACCCGCATGTCCGGCGATTTCCTTACCTATCGCTCCGGGAAGACCCCCGAGACGCTTTACTTTTTCTGCTGCTGCTTTAATCTCTTTTCTATCGCCTTTAGCAAGGGCCTCTTTCAATTCCCCAACCCTTTTAACTGTTCCGACTTCACCCTTAGTCTCAGCTTCTTTAATCATTGAATCAGCAGCTTTATTCCAGCCGTCTACTCTTGAGGCAATCTGCCCATCTGTAGCCCACTTAAATGAAGGGCTTATTAGCTTCTTGACATCTAACTTATATTGACTGGTTAAGAAGATCATCAGGGCAATAATAAGGAATCCCAGCCAGACTGCTATCCAGTCCTCTTTTGTATATAAATCTGACCAACCGCTTTCTTTTTTCTTAGCCATACTCTACCTCCTATAAAGTTAAGTAAGATAGACAATTAATAAATTTATTTCCCCAAAACATCCCTACTAAAAACAATTATGAAACAATATTATTGTTCTGAAACATCCCCCCTTCCTATGCGATTTTGCATATTTTGCGTTTTTGCGGTTCTTAGGTTAGCGCTTTTCACATCACCCCCTCTAAAAGTGAAGTTTCTTATGCAGGTATATTTATTAAATAGCGATTTTATATATTTTGCGCTTTTGCGGTTCTTATTTTCCTTTTGCGCTTCTGCGTTTTTTTGCGCTTTTGCGGTTCTTATTTTTCAAAGTCCATTTATATGCCTTTTAAGTATCCTTGTCAATAGAAAAGGATTGGTATAAGTATTTGTAATATCAATATAAATACCTATTATTTACCCCATTAGAAAGCCCCACCATTTCGAACGGGGTAAGCCTACCAGTCCTTCTGCCATACGCCCTCTATTCCATCCTGCTGACCCTTCTTTGATGCCCCCTCTATATCAAGCCTAAAGGCGCCCTGCCACCTCTCCTCCTCCCCTTTATGCATCCTTAAAATAGCCTCCATCCCCTCTCCTGTTACTATAGCGACACCCTCATCTGAATCCATCTGCTTTCCCTCACTGGTATAGTTAGGCTGAAGAGCTGTTTTAGTATTTTCTACCTTTACCTTTTCCTCTTCCCTATCTTTAACAGACTGGAGATACCTGATATTAACCCCTAAATCCTCATCATCAGGCCTTAAGCCCCTCGCCTTTTCATAGTAATAGATGGCCTCATTGAGAAGCCCCTTTTTAACATAGGCAGTGCCGAGATTATAATAACCCTCAAAAAACCCCTTCTCCCCCTCCACAGCCTTTTGAAAATAGCTGATTGCCTTATCATAATCCCCCTTTTTGAAATATATATTTCCAAGATTATAATTGATGATATAAGAATCAGGCCTGTACCTTTGGGCTGTCAGATAAGCCCTCTCTGCCTCTTCCCATTTCTGCAAGATATAATATTTGTTTCCCTTGGTAACAGGGTTCAGGAGAAGTTCAAATAAGAAGGCAGTAGCCAAAATTAGCGCTATTAAGAAAATTTTAAAGATATTCTTTTTCATCTGTAAATCCCATATCCACCCTCCCCCTTGCCCCCTCCCATCAAGGGAGGGGGAATTTCTTAATTCCCTCTCCCCTTGCGGGAGAGACACAAATATTATTCCCTCTCCCCTTGCGGGAGAGGGTGAGGGTGAGGGGGATTAATGAACCCTCACAATATAATAATCACCATAAAAAGCATTAGTGCAATTAAGGAAAGGTATTGGCTTGCACCCTCCTTCCAATCCCTAACCCCAACCCCTGACCCCTGACCCTTGACCTCTGCCTTTATAATCTCAACAGGGTTATTACCCATACTAATATACTCGCCTTTACCAGCCTTTGCTATCTCCATTAACAGCCCGTCATCAAGCCTTGAATGTACATATTCCCCTGCAATATCTTTTTTAAACTCCATCTTCTCATCGGTTCTTATGGGTATCAGGCCGCCCTCCTTCCTGCCGATGCCTATTGTAAACAGCCTTATGTTATTATCCTGCAATACCTCCCCTATCCTTTCAGCCTTCACCCCTCTTGTATCCTCGCCATCGGTAAGAAGGAGGATGACCTTTTTATGGTCTTTATCTGTAAAAAGGAGCGCAGAGGTCATGATTGCATCAGAGATATTTGTTCCCTTGCCAGCTTCCCTCGTCCTGTTAGATAAAAGGGTAAGGGCTGCATCCCTGTCATAGGTAAGGGGGCAGAGTATATACCCATAATCAGAGAAGAGGACAATGCCCACCCTCTTTGCAGGCAGGGCAGTGATAATCTCCCTCGCAAGGTTATTTGCATAAACACCCCTGTTCGGGGCAATATCCTCTGTCTGCATACTCAGGGATGTATCCATAGCAATCACTATATCAAGGCCGTCCCCTTTGCCCTCGTTATTCTTCCTATCAGGCCCTATTGCTATAAAAAGCAAAACCAATATAAATGCCCCTGACAATATCCACTTATAAAGCTGATTCCTCCAGACTAATAGAGATGCCGGCCGCCTCTTTAGCCTTTCGTATAAAAAGGATAGTGTAAAGATAAAGACAGCCGCAACAGCAGCATGGGGATAATAGTCTTTATATATGACATGCTTGTCTATCTTAATGTTATCCTTTTCCATATCTGCTATCTGACCAAAGGCGCTAATAAGCCCCCTCTCATCCGATGCCCTGATATACCTGCCGCCTGTAATATCCGCAATATCTGTTAGCAGCGGCTCGTCTATCTTAGCAAGGATTGTACCGATAACCTTGCCTGATTCAGAATACACAGGAATCGGCGCACCCTCTGGGCTTCCTATCCCGATTGTATAGACCTTTATCCCCCTGTATTTTGCAACAGCAGCAGCGGTCAGTGGGTCAATAGTTCCCCCGTTATTTTCTCCGTCTGTTAAAAGGACTATCACCCTGCTTCTAACCTTATCATCAAAAAACCTGTTTGCAGATGTTACGATGGCATCGCCAATAGCTGTCCCGCTTATATCTATCATGCGCAGGTCAATCCTTGATATAAACTCTGTCAGCACATTATAGTCCACTGTTAAGGGGGACTGGGTAAAGCTCCTTCCGGCAAATAGGACAAGGCCGATCCTGTTGCCCTTCATCCTGTCAATGAAATTCAACGTTATCCTCTTTGCAGCCTCAATCCTGTTTGGATTAAAATCCTCTGCCTGCATACTGCCTGAGATGTCCATGGCAATTACCATGTCCATTCCTGTAAATTTTTCCTCTTTTATGCCGCCCATGCCCTGCGGCCGCGCTGCAATCAGGACAAGCAGGAGGATAACAGCAATATTCAGGACAAGAAGGGCTATCTTGGTGAATCCCGTTTTTTTCGCTGATTTTTTGATTATGCTGATATTGGAAACAGGTATGGCGCTATATTTCCTTAGCCTGCGAAGGAGAAAAAAGAGCAATATCACAGGGGGTATGAGCAAAAAAAATATTGGATTTGAAAAATGAATCATAAATATCCTAATGGTAGTCTGGCTCGCCCCTGAGCCCAACATTTTTATGTTAAATAAATCTCCCCTAACCCCTCTTTTCCAAAGAGGGGGATAAAGGAATTTCCCCCTTTGAAAAAGGGGGATTAAGGGGGATTTTAAAAATTAAATTTTGCAATTCTAAACCCTGATCCCTTGCCGTGCCCTTTTATAGAATAATCTTAAAAACGGCGCTATTAATGGCCTGTCTGTCCTTATTAGGACATCATCTATCTTCAACCTATTGAAAAAATCATGGGTCTCCCTTTCCCTGTCAGAGGCTGCCATCGCATATTCTTCTATAAACCCCTTATCACTGGAATCAAAGGAGAGATACTCGCCTGTCTCAGCATCAATAATGTCAGCAAGACCGATATCTGGGAATTGCAATTCATCCTGATCCAATACCCTTACAGCAATCAGGTCATATCTCTTCGCTGAACCAAACCAGTCTCTTTTATTTAAAGGAAAGATAAAATCAGATATAAAAAACACAATAGACCGCTTTTTTATTGCCCTGTGGAGATATTGAAGGGGAATAATCCCCCCGCATCCCCCTTTCAACCCCTCTGTCTCCCCCCTTACTAAGGGGGGAATTAAAGGGGGGTGAGAGTGGCTTGGCCTTCTGTATTCAAGCAGCCCCTTTAATATCCTGAAGGCATGGCCATTCCCCTTTGCTGGCGGAATAAATAGCTCTATCTTATCTGTAAATATCAGAAGGCCTATCCTGCTATTTGACCTTACTGCTGAGAATATGAGGGTGGCTGAAACCTCCAGTACAGCATCCCACTTTCTTTTGGAATCTATGCCGCATTGCATGGATGGGCTGCCATCTATGATGAGCATTACAGGCAGCTCCCTCTCCTCCCTGTATGTCTTTATATAAGGCTCATCAAGCCTCGCTGTAACAGACCAGTCTATATCGCCTATATTATCACCATCTTCATATTCTTTTAAAGATACAAACTCCAGTCCGCGGCCTTTAAAGAGGCTCATGTAGTCGCCATTAAAGAGGGTATCCACAAGGTGTCTTGTCCTTATCTCAAGCCGTTTGACTTTTTTGAAGATATTCCTCTCTGCTATGCTTTTTGTTTCCATATCTCTTAAATTTGTCCTTCCTTCACCCTCCCCTTAATCCCCTCCCATCAAGGGAGGGGAAACGAAATGGCCTGTAGGCACGGTTTAAACCGTGCCTACAAAAGGATTGCCCTACAAAAAACCCCTTTCCCCTATTGGAAAAGACCATCGCACTTTTCCCTCTCCCCTTGTGGGAGAGGGTAGGGTGAGGGGTTTCATGGTATCTCCACCTTTTCCAGCAGCCTCTCAATCAACTGATCCGTTGTAACACCCTCTGACTCTGCCTCGTAGGTGAGGATGATCCTGTGCCTCAAGACCTCAGTCGCAATGGCCTTTATATCCTCTGGCATTACATATCCACGCCCCCTTAAAAAGGCATGGGTCTTTGCTGTGGTTGTAAGGTATATTGACGCCCTCGGTGATGCCCCAAATTGGATATACTCCTCAATGCCAATGCCATTAGTTTCAACCTTTCTTGTTGCAAAAACTATATTCAGGATATATTTTTTCATCACCTCATCCACATATATATCATCCACAACCTTCCTTATCTTTAATATCTCATCAGGCAATGTTACAGTATTGACCTTGATCGCCCTTCCTGTAGTCATCCTCTTTACTATCTCTCCTTCATCATCATAGCTTGGATAACCTATTTTTATCTTTAACATAAACCTGTCAAGCTGCGCCTCAGGGAGCCTGTAGGTGCCATCGCCTTCTATTGGATTCTGCGTTGCCATGACCATAAAGGGTTCATTCAGCTTAAATGTCTCATCGCCGATAGTTACCTGTTTTTCCTCCATTGCCTCAAGGAGTGCGCTCTGCACCTTTGCAGGCGCCCTGTTTATCTCATCAGCAAGTATCAGATTGGCAAATATAGGGCCCTTTCTTGTATAAAACTTTCCTGTCTTTCTGTCATATATCCTTGTGCCAATAAGGTCGGCAGGCAGGAGGTCTGGGGTAAACTGTATCCTGTTAAATGATGTGTCAACTATCTGAGAGAGCGTTTTTAGAAAGAGGGTCTTTGCAAGGCCGGGCATACCTTCAAGGATTATATGCCCCCTTGAAAAAAGGCCGATAAGCGCCTTCTCTATCATTGCATCCTGACCAACTATTACCTTTTTTATCTCCTCTTTCATCCTGTTCACGATCTCATCATGTCTTTCAATCTCGCTGTCAATCCCTTTTTTCTTTTTCATCTTAAAATCCCTTTCTAAATCTTCTGTTATAATTGGCTCTTTTTTCACCATTATCGGCTCCTCAATAGCCTCGCCTTCTTTAATAAGTTTATCTTTCTTCCTTTTATAAAGTATAAACAGTATAAGGCCAGAGAAAATAAGAACAAGCAAAAGGATAAACCACCAGCCAAGATAAAACAAATCTCTTGGCGGCTTTATATCCCTAAGCGCGGAGATAGTATCAGCAGTAATCAAGATAGCAGGGTGATATCCAATATCCATTATTATTAAATGGTATCACATTTTTAATACCCCTGTCTATTATGCCATATGATTTTAGGAGAATCCTATTTACTCAAACCCTTTATCAAATACCCTGCGCTTCTCTGAAAATATGGCGAGGAGGGTTTGTTTTTATCAGGCAGGAAGGCGCCGATGGTCTCTTTTGCTGTTTTAAGATATTCCTCTTTGTTAGTGAGTTTATAAAGCTCAAGCATTGTATATGCTGCTAATCCGTTTAACAGATAAGCCTTCTCTCCTAATCCCTGCCCCTTGACCCCTGACCCTTGCCCCTTTGCTTCTCCTATTCTCCACTCATAGAACCCGCCCTGTTTTTTGTCATAAAGGTTGATTACAACAAATTGCGCCAAGGTCTCTGCTGTATCAAGATAGCCCTTGTTCTTTGTATGAAGATATGCCTCCTTAAACGCAAGGATTGCCCAAAGATTATCCTCAAGCTGGCCTGTCAATCCCTTCTCTTTTTTTGCAGGGTCATAATAACTTAAAACACCATTTTCTGTTACCATATTTTTATAGATAAACCGAAGGCATGAAAGGGCAATGTCTTTTAACCCCCTTGTGTCCCCCCTTAGTAAGGGGGGAATAAGGGGGGGTGTATCAGCAGCATGAAGGAGGGTTATAATCATCTTAGATTGAGAAACTGCAAAGGCAGCCCTGTCTACATCAGGTGAGCCGACAGCCTTTCTGTCCTTCTCTGAAAGATAGTAGTATACAATATCTGACCTTTGGCTGTTATAAAACCTCCCATCCTGTTCATTATAAAAAGTTGTTAGGGCATAATTAAGCGAGTCCTCAGCAATCTTTTTATATTTTTCATTTTTACTTATCCTATAGGCATGGAGATATAGTCGTATAATATCCGCATTGTCAGACAGGAGTTTTTCAAAGTGCGGCCTCGCCCAGTCCCTTTCAGCGGAGTATCTGAAAAATCCCCCATCAATCCTGTCATATAATCCAGAAAGCTTATATTTCTTCTGAAGCTCAATCACCTTATCAACCCAGTCTTTCCTGTCCCTGTTTTTATAAAGGTCAATCAAATATTCAGGCTCAGGCCTTTTATCATCTCCCTTCTGCCTGAGACCTGCCATATGGTCAAGGCTGTTTGTAACCATATCCAGCCATTTTTTATCCTTCTCCTCTTCATATAAATATAAAAGCGATTCAAGGACATCAGCATAAGGTATCTTCTGTGAACTTCCGAAACCGCCGTAGGTCTTATCGTAACTGGAAAGGACTATCTCTTTAAAGCCAGAGGTGATCTTTTTAAGTTCTTTGCTGCTGAGATGCGTAACCTTTTCAATACTCCGCTTCTCCGTTTCTCCGTTTCCCCGCTTCTTTGTCTCTCCATCTCTCCGCCTCTCCGTTTCCCCGTCTCCCCGTTTCTCCGTTTCTCTATCTCCTAAAGACCTTGCTGTTTTCTTCAGATTCTCAAGGAGCCTCTCCTTGGGTATGTAGCCCGGCGCTGTGATAAGCCTTTCACCTGCCGGTGACAAGATAATAGTTATCGGAAGGCCTGATGCAGGATACTGTCTGCTAATATCCTTTCTCTTATCATAATCTACAAAGATGGGGATGTAGTTTTGATTTATATATTCTGCCGCATCCTTATCTTCAAGGCTCTTTTCCTCATATACATTGCACCAGTGGCACCAGATGGCAGTAATAAGCATGAAGACAGGTTTGTTTTCTTTTTTTGCCGTTAGAAATGCCTGATCAGAATACTCCTGCCATTTTATTAGGGATGTTGAGTGGGTATATGGATAGGCTGGCAAGGAGAGAAAAAAAAGGAAAAAGAAGAAACTTATAATTTTCAAGTTCATTTACCCGAAAATACCCCTCACCCTAACCCTCTCCCACAAGGGGAGAGGGGATAAATGGGAGGGTGATTAAGAACTACATTATCTGTGTATTATGTGAAATAGCCGCTATTATACAGGGTTATTGTTTTATTTCTCAGGAGCCTTAATCGCCTTTGCCTCATCCGGGGTAATATCAGGCTTCTTTTTTAGATTCCAGCTTCCAACCCATTTTTTGAATGTCTCCAGATTCTTGGCCTTCTCGGCATCTGTAGCGCCGAGATACTGGTGCATATTGCCGGGTTTGCCGTCCTTTGCGCTCTTACCGTCATCAAGCCTCCTCATTAACGCACCTGCATCATCCCCATTAACAAATACCATTAGGTTTTTGTATGTGTCCATCTTTGGCCCCTTCATCTTTTTTGTAAAACCTTCCTTGTCCTTTTTAAATTCATCCATAGTCGGCGCATCACTGCCATGGCAGGATATACATTTTTCTGTAATTATCTTTTTAATATCCTTTTCGTATGTCACCTCAGCAGCCCATGAATACCCTGCAATAAAGAAAACAAGAAAAACAGTTGCAAATAATTTCCCTCTCATGCTTAACATTCTTGACCTCCTTTTTTTAAACCTCCAGCGGCTATCTCACATAAGCTTAGATTATCAAAAAATGTAATAATAGATTATATTATTCCGATATTAAAGAATGCTTATAAAACACCCCACTGTTACTGAACCTTTATCTCTACTGTCTCTTCAAATTTGTTGCCTTCTGAGCAGGTCAATAATACCTTAAGGGGCGCTGATTTTGTCGCCTTGATCTTAAATGCAATTAATGGATTCTCGCTAAGGCCCGGCGACAGGTCAAAATCATTA
>CAKKST010000041.1 GCA_919903585.1 Nitrospiria bacterium
TATTAGAAAATATGCATTAGCTATGAAAGTATTAATGATGGAAAGAGAATCTAATCGTGATATTTGGAAATATAAGTTCTATAAAGATGCATATAAGAAGATGCTTCAAAATTAATTTCCTACACGAAAGTTGAAAGGAGGCGGGTTTTTTATTTCATCATCTTTTTGACCAGATAAAGCTGTCATGGATGAAGAGGCCATTTGCAAGGACATTCTCAATAATTGAATATTTTATCAGAAGGAAACATTACTATACATCACTGAAAGAGATTCTTAAAAAGAAAAAGAAAAAAACTGCTGCGAGGCAAGGTTTTTTAAGATGATGACTGAAGATATTTAATGGTTGATAAAGTAGAAGATTAGTAGTATTATTTGTAACTTTAAAAGTTTATTATATGAAGATTAAAAACATTGAAGAACTTTCTCAGATTATGCAGAAAGTGAAGTCCGAAGGGAAAAAGGTGGTTTTGTGCCACGGATGCTTTGACCTCATGCACCCCGGCCATATAAAATATTTTCAGGCAGCAAAGAAAATGGGTGATGTCCTTGCTGTAACTATTACTCCGGACAGATATATTGACAAAGGGCCTGGCAGACCTGTGTTTAATGAAAATCTGAGGGCGGAATCTATAGCAGCGCTTGAGTGTGTTGATTATGTTGCTGTTAACAAATGGCCAACTGCAGAGGAGACGCTGAGGCTGCTCAGGCCGAATATATATGTTAAAGGCCAGGAGTTTCAGAACCTTGAGGATAAAACAGGCAAGATCCAGAGGGAGTATAAGATTATACAGGAGATAGGCGCTGAATTGAGATTTACACATGAGATAGTTTTTTCTTCAACCAAATTATTAAACCAATATTTCAGGAGGGCCGAATGATAGTAGAGGAGATGTTAGAAGGCAAGATCCTTCCCCTTGATGATATGGTTAGGAAGGCTGAGATCATAAGGCATGAAGGCAGGACTATCGTGCAAAGCCACGGGGTCTTTGATCTCATCCACCCCGGTATAATACAGCATCTTAAACATGCAAAAAAACTTGGCGACATCCTGATAGTTACTGTCATTAAGGATAAGGATGTGCACAGGGGCCCCGGCAGACCGATATTCTCTGAGAAATTCAGGGCAGAGAATGCTGCATCCCTTGAGATGGTTGATTATGTCTGCATTGTGGATGATGAAGCCCCGTTTGAGTGTGTAAAGGCAATCAAGCCTGATGTGTTTGCAAAAGGCCAGGCATACGGTGATAGGGACAAGAAGATTCATGATAAGATATTTCAGGAAGAAAAAGACCTCTATTTTGGCAAGTGCAGGGTTATAGAGACAGAAGGCTTCTCTTTCAGCTCGTCCCATATTATCAATAACTTCCTTGATATATATCCAGAAGATACAAAAAGATTTTTAAAGGAGTTTAAAGAAAAATATACCTTTGCCGATATCGCTGACAGGATAAATACATTAAAGGACTTAAAGGTTCTGATTATCGGCGATGGTATTATTGATGAATATCATTATTGTGAGCCGCTCGGCAAATCTGCAAAGGCAAACCTTGTTGTGAGCAAATATCTGTCCCACGAGACCTTTGCAGGAGGGACATTTGCTGTAGGCAACCATACTGCTGGTTTGTGCGAGCATGTTCAGATGGTCTCTCTCTTGGGAAAGGAAGATCCGAGGGAGGATTTTATCTTAAAAAATATCAGGCCGAATATTAAGACAAGGTTCTTTTACAAAGATAACAGTCCGACTATAGTAAAGAAGAGGTATATCCATGAGTATCTGAACCAGAAGCTGTTTGAGATATGCTATCTAAACGATGATTTGGTCA
>CAKKST010000042.1 GCA_919903585.1 Nitrospiria bacterium
TATTGGCATTCTCGCCTTCCCTTGCAATACCTATTACATCCTGATCTATCATCTCAGGGATGGTGATCCGCTGTTTCTCAAGGATGCGATCAATCTTTTTTATCCTGTCTCTCGTTTTTGCTGCTTCCTCAAATTTTAATGCCTCAGACTCTCTCCCCATCTTTTCATGCAGGGATTTCAAAAGCTCTTTGTCTTTACCCTCTAAAAAGAGTCTAACATCTTTGACTATCTTATAGTAATCATCTTTGCTGATTTTGCCGCAGCACGGGGCAAGGCACCTGCCTATCTGATAATTCAGGCACGGTCTTTCATCCTTACCATCAATACTCTTTTTACACTTTCTTAAGGGAAATATCTTGTTTATAACAACAAGCGTTTCCCTTAAAGCATTCGTGGGGACATAAGGGCCGAAAAAAAGGGCTTTATCTTTTTTATACCGTCTGACAATAGAGAGCCGCGGAAAGTCCTCATCTATTGATAATCTAAGATAGGGATAATTTTTATCATCCCGCAGGACAACATTATATTTGGGTCTGTGCTTTTTAATAAGATTATTCTCAAGGATTAACGCCTCAAGGTCAGAGCCTGTAACAATCCATTCAACATCTGCTACATGCTCCAGCATTGCAGTTGTCTTTGCAGTAGGGGCGTTAAATTTAACGCCCCTACTTGCTTTTTGAAAATATGAACTGACCCTGTCATTCAATGAGGATGCCTTGCCGATATACAATATATCACCCATGTTGTCTTTCATAAGATAGACACCGGGGCAGTCAGGAAGGGCATTTAAGTCCATGTCATACATATTATAATAATAACATATATGTATATTGTTGTAAATTACTGCAAAATAAAAAGGGCGGCTATGTAAGCCGCCCTTTTCTAAATAAAGACCCTACAAGCTATTAAGGTTTTCAGATAACCTCATTAAGAACTATAATTTTAATCTCTTTAATCCTTTTAAGATTCTCATCATTAGTTATAAAGGCCTTTGCTCCATTAATCAGGCCTGACGCTAACTGGATTGCATCTGGTATTCTTATCCTATACTTGGCTCTCAATTTTGCACTCTCGCGTGCTACATTTCTATCAATATCAGTTAATATCAAATTATTTGAATTGGTAAGCAGGTCTTCATATTTATCTATAAGCTTTTTGTTCTTTTCTTCTATAGGCTTGGTTAAAACCTCTATTAAAGTGATAAGCGAAGTATATGCAGTGACATGACCTTGGCTTATATGTATAAATAATGGATCTATAGTTTCAATATAGTCTTTATGTTCTTCAATGTAGTAAATGAATGGCGCTGTATCTATGGCAATTGAATTTATATCTTTAAGTAGTGTAAGAAGTTTCAATTCCACTCTTCTCTAAGTTTATTTACATACTCTTGCGCATCTATTTCTTTCCAGATTTTTTTCCCGCATCCTTTAAGTTCAGTGATACTGTGTTTCTTATGGCTCGCCTTAATCCCTATTTTTAAAAGCAGCACCACCTCCAGTATTTTTTTTTGTTGTTGTACCGGAAGACTTCTTATTTCTCTTATTATTTTTTTCCCAATAGCTACAGATGTTTTCAATCTTTATTCTCCTTCATAATATTAGAAGTAAAATTAAATTATACCCCTCTTATATCCTTGCTTGTCTCACTATATATAATAAAAAATACCACTATTTTTATTCTTTGTAAAGTTTTTTCTATGTGTAAACTTTTTATTTTTAATCACAAAACAAAAAGGGCAGCCAAATGGCTGCCCTTTTACATTGAGGGATGAAACATGTAATATAGGGGCGATTCGGTGAATCGCCCTGTTTTGTTTTGGGCGACCCAACGGGCCGCCCCTACAGTATATGTAGGCACGGTTTTAACCGTGCTGATACCTGTCTGCCGACAGGCAGGTTAAAAGCTAAGGCTCAGCACCTGCTCAAATGCCCAGGCTGCATCATCCTTTACAGTGTCTGTTGAACTAAGGGCTTTATAGTGATTGCCCGGAAGGAAGTAGCCTGCAAGGAGCGTCCACTTCAGGTTCTTGTATATATTATACCCGAAGTTCAGATCAAACTCGTAGCCGAGGTTCTTCTTCTGGCCGTAGAATCTCTCCTTTACAGCCCTGAGATAATAGATATCAAGGCCTACACTCATATCCTTTAATGGTGTAAAACCAGCGCCAACATTCAGATACATTGTGTTATAAAGACCAAAATCGCCGCTGCTTAAAGTACCGGCAGCAGACTTCTGGCCAACGATATCCTCGTATACCATTGTGTATCCATAATTATTAAAACTCATATATCCTTCATATTTAGTGCCTGTTGAAGGGCATACAGCACCTTCTGTTTCTGTGCCTGCCCATACACACTTATCACCTGAACCGTATGCAGCATTAAATTTCACTTCAGCAATCTCACCTATGCCGTAGCTTGCACCGAGGAGAAACGCCAGGCCGCTGCCCTTTAAGTCTACTCCACCAGCAACCTCTGTATCATCAAGCTTGCCGAACTGCTTGTCTATTTCAAATTTATAGCCAAGGCCAAAATCAAGGGAACCGTCCAGAGTAAGCATGATATTCCAAAATTTAACATCATTGATAGCATTAAAAGCTACACCATCTGCTGAATGTCCGCTCCAGTAAGCATTGGCCAATGTCTTGCCTGTTCCTGCCGCACCGCTTCTATATATATAGGATGCATTAAATCCAACTGTGTTTTTTGGCATAAAGGTATAGTTTGCCATCAATACATACAAATCTGCATCGGAACGGTTTGTGTTAGAGGCAGTCTCATAGCCCTTTAATGTACCAAGACCAATCATTAATTCCTTTATTGGTGAAGAATAAATCAAAAGGCCATCCGAGCCCCAATAGGATGTATCTGCCCAGATGCTGTGTCCGAGGACAACCGGGAAATGGCCAATCTTAATGCCAACTGGTGTCTTTGGAATCATGAAATCAATATAGGCATAGCGTATCTCCATTGCACCATAAGACCTATTTTCATTCAAAAAGCTATTAGGCGCCGCAGTAGAGGTAGAACGAGATGTACCCCATGCTGTAAATCCATCTGACCCATCACTCTGTAATTCTACATAACCTTTTAATCCCTCTGCAATCTTTGCATCCACCCATAGATTTACCTTCTCCTCCCAGAATGCAGTACTGCCATATTCGTCCTTATTTAAATCATTATCGTTTTCTCTCCATCTTCCTCTAACATCAATTGTCCCGCCAACTGTAGTCTCGGCAAAAGTAT
>CAKKST010000043.1 GCA_919903585.1 Nitrospiria bacterium
TGATGCAGAAAAAAGGGAAAGGTCTTTCAGGACGATTATTGATGTGCCGATGGGAAATAGATGAAATATGGAATGGGTTTTGATTTATAAAATCTCCCCTAACCCCTCTTTTCCAAAGAGGGGGATGAAAGGATTTCCCCCTTTGAAAAAGGGGGATTAAGGGGGATTTTAAAATTAATTAACAATACATCATGCAACAGGATTTAATGTGTTTGCATTAGATTACAGAGAAAATAAAAATGAAACGAATTAACAATGAAAAAGGCATTGCATTAATAATCACCCTTCTTGTTGTAACGCTCCTTACTGCCCTGATTGTGGAGTTTGCCTATTCTGCGAGGGTGAATCTCTCCTCAGCCGGAAGCTTCCGCGACAGGCAGAAGGCATATTACCTTGCGAAATCAGGCGTCAATTTTATAGGAGGGATGTTAAAGGATAATGCCTCAAAGAATAAGGCGGACGACATTAATCAGATGATCCCGCCTGTTACAGTTGGCGATGGCGTGGTTTCATTAAAGGCATTTGACGAGTCAGCAAAAATAAATATCAAAACAATAAACACAAACAACGTTGCAAAGGCGAGGCTTGTGAGATTATTTGATATAATGGAGGTAAGCTCCCAGCTTCTTGATGGCATCTTTGAAAGGGAGTCTTATAATCTCGTTTCAGAATTGAGGCTTGTGAGAGGCATTACAGATGAGATTTATGATAAAATAAAGGACTATCTTACTGTTTATGGCGATGGTAAGATTAATATCAATACAGCAGGCGAGGTTGTTTTAAGGTGCCTGTTAAATGATATAACAGAGGACATTGCCAGCAGGATAATATCTTATAGGGAGAAGAATCGCTTTGAGAACCCAGCAGATTTAAAGAAGGTTGTTGGTGTGAGCCAAGACTTCAATATCAGCGATATAGCTACAAAAAGCAATGATTTTTCTGTTATCTCCACAGGGACGGTGAATGATGTAAAGAGCACGATTACTGCGGTTATTGAGAGAAAGAGCAAAAGTGAGACTAAGTATCACTACTGGAGAAACGAGTGAAGATCGCAGGGATAGATATAGATAAGGATGCCATAAGGGTTGTAGAGCTACAGAAGGGGATGAGGACATTCTCTGTTGCAAGTTTTTTTTCTGTGCCTGTGCAGAATGGGAATCTCTCCGAGGCGTTAAAGGAGGTCTCCAAAAGAATTGCTGATGCAGAGATAGTCGCATCCCTTAACGGCAGAGATATCTCATTCAGGGGGATAAGGCTCCCCATTACAGATATAAAAAAGATAGAAAAGGCCGTATCCTTTGAGGCAGAGGAGCTCCTGCCTTTTTCGCCTGATGAGCTTGTGATAGATTATCAGGCTATTGAGAAGACAGAAAAGGATACAGCCATTGCCATTGTGGCAGCAAAAAAAGAGAAGATTGCTGGATACCTGAATACACTCATTGAAAATGGTATTGATCCAAAGGCAATTGATATTACACCCTCTGCCATCTCTGCCATTGCCGCCTATTATCTTGATCAGAAAGATACATACACAGTTATTCATATCGGCTCAGCGGATGCAGACCTTGCTGTCTTTCATGGAAAGGATATAAGGTTTTTTAGAAATATCCCTTTAGGCGAGGGGTGGGAGAGGGAAGCGTGTAATACGCTTTACATATATCAGGCAATTAGCAGGGAAGAGATAAAAAATATCTATATGTGCGGCAGCAGAGAAATGGATGCCATTCTTAAAAAGGAGCTCTTTGCGCTTTGCAGCATAGAGCCTGCAAGGATAGACCTTTCTAAGGGCGCAGATATAAAAATAGAGGGCAATGGTGAATATGCAAAGGCCCTCGGCCTTGCATTAAGGGAGGCAGACGGGAAGGGATTTAAGATAAATCTGAGAAAGGGCGAGCTTGCTTATAAAAAGAAGGATGCGGAATTAAAAAAGAGGATAAGATATACAAGCCTGCTTGCAGGGATAGCTGTTTTTCTCCTTATATTAAATTTTTCTGTTAAATACTATACAATAGAGAGCAGGTATCAGGGGGTTGCAAAGGAGATAAGAAAGGCCTTTAAAGAGGTATTTCCTGATGTAAAGAATATTGTAAATGAGGGGCAGCAGATGAAGGCTGCTGTGGCAGAGACAAAGAAGAAGCTAAGGCTGCTCGGCGGCAGGGTAAAGGGCGATGTTACTGCCCTTGACATCTTTAAAGAGGTGACTGAGAGGATGCCGGCAGAGCACAGGGTTTTACTCTTTGAATTTAATCTTGAAGGTGATAAGATAAGGCTCTTTGGAGAGACCACCTCTTTTGAGGCAGCGGATAAGATTAAAGAGGCGCTTTTAAAATCCAGCATGTTTAAAGAGGTTGCAATCAGCGATGCAAAGATCGGGGCAGAACAGAATAAGGTGAAATTTAGAATTAATATAACCTTGAAAGAGCAGATATGAAGATAGAAAAGAAGGAAAAAAGGATTTTAATAATCGGCGGGATAATTGCTGCGCTCCTTCTATCTTACGAATTTTTACTCTCACCCTTTTTGGAAAGGATAAACAGGCATGAGGCAATGATCGGCAAAAAGGAGAAGGAGCTGTCAGAGATAAAGACTATGAAGGAGGAATATCTCCTGCTCAGGGAGAAGATGAAGGAGGTTGATGCAAAGGCAAGGGCAAAGAGCGGCTCTGCCCTTTCTGAGCTTGAGAACATTGCCTTAAGGTCAAATATCAGAAAGAATATAAGCTCCATGAAGCCCCAGATATCATCCGCTGCGCCAGAGGGGCATAGAGAAACCACCATTGAGATAAGGATAGAAAATATTACGCTCTATGAGCTTGTTAATTACCTTAATATGGCAGAAGGCTCAGCGCACCCGATGAGGATAAAAAAGCTCAACATTAAAACACGATATGATAACCCTAAAAAACTTGATTCCACAGTTGTTATCTCAAGCATGGAATACAGTTAAAAACAGATCTAAGCTGACCCGTATTTTGCTTTATCTCCTTTATTTTGTAATTCTCTTTTTTCTGTTTCTCTATCTTCTCTTCCCATACGACAAGCTGAAGGAGAGGCTGATATACGAGGTGGAGTCTAAATCCGTCCTGAGGGTAAATATAAACAAGCTCACCCCGCTCTTATTTAACGGGATAAGGTTAATCGAAGTGGAGGTCTTTCATAGGGATAATCCAAAAGGCGCCCCATTGTTTAAGGGTGATATAGGCCTGCGATTCAGCCTTTTCAGGCTGATCAGAAAGGGGATTGCTGTAAAAGGTGATATCAGGGCATACAATGGAGAGGCAATAGCAAATATCACAGACAGAAAGATTCAGGGTGAAGTAACCATGTTGAGCTATCTCCTCCGTAAAATTTTCGGTACGCAAAATCAGCGTACCCTCCGTTGCCTAGCTCCATTGGTTGATCGTATTAATGCACTGGAATCTACCACGCAAGCGCTAAGTGACCAAGCATTGCAGGCTAAAACTGTAGAATTTAAACAGCGTGTGGCCGGAGGCGAAACGCTTG
>CAKKST010000044.1 GCA_919903585.1 Nitrospiria bacterium
GGCCCTCCTGTCTGCACAGCCTTAAACCTGCTGCCGTCTGCCACGCCTCCGCCGATATCAAAGATTATCTCTTTCAATGGTATGCCCATAGGCACCTCAATCAATCCCGGCCTCTTTATCTTCCCTGTAAGGGCAAATACCTTTGTCCCCTTGCTCTTTTCAGCGCCAAATCCTGCATACCATCCTGCGCCCTTTAATATAATCTGCGGGACATTGGCAAAGGTCTCTACATTATTTATATTCGTCGGCCTTCCCCATAGTCCTTTATTTGCAGGGAATGGCGGCTTTGACCTCGGCATGCCCCTTTCACCCTCTATTGAGGCAATCAACGCTGTTTCCTCGCCGCATACAAAGGCGCCTGCCCCCTGTTTTAAATCAATATCAAAATCAAAACCGCTTCCAAGTATATTTTTACCAAGAAAATCCTTTTCCCTTGCCTGAGCTATGGCTACCTTTAAATGTTTGACAGCCAAAGGATACTCGGCGCGCACATATATATAACCCTGATTTGCGCCTATTGCATAGGCAGCTATTATCATCCCCTCAATGACAGAATGTGGATCGCCTTCAAGGACGCTTCTGTCCATAAATGCCCCGGGATCGCCCTCATCAGCATTGCATATAAGATATTTTGGGCTGCCCTCTGCCTTGCGGCAGAGCTCCCACTTCATGCCTGTTGGGAAGCCGCCGCCGCCCCTTCCGCGAAGGCCTGAGCGTTTTACAGTATCAATAATCTCTTCAGGCTTCATTGAAAAAAGGACCTTTTTTGCAGCCTCATAGCCGTCACGGCTAATATATTCATTTATAGAAAGTGGATTGATAAAGCCGCAGTTCTTTAAGACAATCCGATGCTGCTTTTTATTAAAAGGCATCTCCTCATAATATGGGATGGACGGATATGGATTTGCACCGTCATCAGGAAGCATCTGGCTAAGGACATGCCCTTTTTCCGGCTTATCCTTCTGGATATGAGAATGGATTATCTTTGAGATCATATCAGCCGTCACCCTGCTGTAAATGACCCTTGTCCTCTTGGGCATTACAATATCAAGGAGCGGCTCCTCATGGCACATGCCAATACAGCCAACACCAATGACCTGCGCATCGATCTTTTTTTCATGGATATATTTTTCTGCCTCTTCAAAGACAGCCCTTGCCCCAGCAGCAAGCCCGCAGGTCCCCATGCCGATTATTATCTTTGGTTTGGTTGTCATTGGTTTTAAATAAATTGCATTTACTCTGTCATTCCTGCGTGCCTTTGGCAGGAATCCAATATTTACAAAGACATGGATGCCCGACAGAAACCTTCGGGCATGACAAAAAAGTTGTCTTACTTATGAACTCATTGGTATAAATCATTTATCCCTTCTGATACTTTTTTACTATCTTCTTTGCCTCTGTGTGTGTCACCTTGCCGTACTCATTGCCACCAACAATTACCATGGGCGCCTGTGCGCAGGCGCCAACACAGGCA
Source organism: Nitrospiria bacterium (assembly GCA_919903585.1). Taxonomy (GTDB): domain Bacteria; phylum Nitrospirota; class CAKKRA01; order 9FT-COMBO-42-15; family 9FT-COMBO-42-15; genus JACPZJ01. Next base: position 1,475 of record CAKKST010000044.1, read on the forward strand.
ACCTCTTCAAAGGTAAATCTGCCGTCCCCTGTGGTATCACCAACCTTGACCTTTAATAATTCCTTTATCTCCTTGCTTATCCTCTCAGAACCTTTAACATGACATGCTGTTCCTGTGCACACCTTAACAATGTATTTGCCTGCCGGCTTTAATTTAAACTGGGCATAAAATGTAATAACGCCAAAGATATGGCTCGGATATATATTCAGCCCCTCTGCAATCACATACACAACAGGCTCAGGTATATAACCATAAGCCTCTTGCACATCCTGCAGGACAGGAATCAGGTCAGACACGCCGTCAGTATACTTTTTGATGATGCCCTCTGCTGCGCAGAGGTCAATCTCTTTAATCAACAAAACCTCCAACCACTGAATTCCCCTCCCCTTGTGGGAGGGGACTAAGGGGAGGGGGTGGTCTTCCTGTTTCACCCTCACCCCAACCCTCTCCCATCAAGGGAGAGGGAGAAAAGGTTTTTACAATATTGACGCCATCTCAAGCGCCGGATGGCCCACCTTTTGCAGATGCTCTAAAAGTTTATCAGACTCTGTGCAGATATCCTCATCAGCGATCTTGTCAAGCAGATCAGGCACGCCCTCCTCTGCTCCCCTCTTCACGAGCTGTTCCTTGAAGGCATTCTTTAGTTCCTTTGTCATCCATACAACCCTTTTTAAACCGCCGTCTGCAAGCAGGAACTTTTTGCTGGTGAGGAAATAGCGTCCGACACCCATAAAGCCCGGCGTCTGTAATCCGCCGCCAACAGTGCCAGCCATTGTGGAGAACTTCATGCCTGTTGGTGTCATGCCATTGAAACCGCGGTGAACGATCATCACGCCATTTGCCTCTGGCACCACAGCAATAATGCACTCAAAACAGCCGCAGGATGTCATGGGATTGTCCATGATAGAATAGGCGCTGAAGGTTTCTACCTTTCCTGCTGATGCCTTCACAATAAATTCATCAACACCACGCCATTTTCCTTTTATATCATCATAGCACTCACCCTTTGAAATGGGCTGATTTGGCCCTGTTGGGTCAATCTCATGTGACGCCTTTGTATCAAGCCAGTTATAGGCGCCGCAGAGTCCGAGCCTCTCAGGAGATATAACGCAGACATGGGTTGGCGCAAAGGACTGGCACAGTGTGCATGAATAAAAGATATCCACAGACTCGTCGGTCATATTAGAAACCCTCTCGTTCCTCTCTATGAATATCTTCTTTGCAGCCTCCTGGTGTTTAAGTATGTCCTCTTCATCTATATAGATCGTTACCTGAACCCTATCTATAAGTGCTGGATAGTGATTTTTTGTTAGTGTTGTTAAGATTGTGCCGAGGTGATGAAGCCTGAAGCCCTCTGAATGTGCGGTCTTGCTGACCCTTCCCCAGATAATATCCCTCTGGCCCATCTGCCACACGCCCTGCGCCTCATTAATAAAGTCGTGGAACTTTCTTTCAACAACAGGTTCAAAGTCCTTCTCCATCTTTCTGCCCGCAACCTCAACAACAATGCCTAAAGGTATCTGGCCTCCCTTTTCTATCATTTCCTTATTCTTCTCGCCAATGATGGTAATCTTCCCATCCTGAACCTTTTCAATATCCCTCATCACGCAGAGCTCAAATGCAGGTGTCTTGCCGCCGCCCCACTCAATATAGGCCTCTTCTTTTCTAATCCTCTCACCTTCAAATGCAGCGCCGAATGCAACAGGTATGTCTACTTTCTGTGTAATAATCTTCAGGCCCCTCTGCATGATAGCTGTTTCTACGAGTTTGTCCTGATCTAACTCCTTTTCAACCTCTTCGTATATAGTAACACCGCGCGGATGAACAACAGGCACATCTGTATCGCAGAGCGCAGGGAAGCCCATGTTTATTGCGCCAGCGCCTGTTGCCCATTTCAGATCGTCAAGCTCGCCAAGCACCATTGCAAATGCAAAGACCCTGTCTTTTGTATATTTGAGAACCTTTTTATAATCGCCGCCTTTAATACCGCCGAATGTAAGCGGCGCCCTTGCTGCCCAGTTTAAGGCATAGATTGCATGGCTTGTATCAGGCCCGAGAGGAACAAGTCTTGTTGGCCAGCCGAGCTCAACGCCCTTTTTGAGTAATTGTTTTGTCATGCTGTTGCCATTTACATTTCCACATAGGAATGTAAGGATATTTTTCTGCTGAAGCTCCCTTGCAAGCTTAACCGCCCTGTCCTCATCCTGTGCAGCGCCAATGATACACACATAGCCTGGCATTGTGCCGTCAACAAGCTGTATGCCGAGGTCGCGAAGGATGGAGTCTGTGATAAAGCCATTGTATGTAAGGCCAAGCTCCTTATCTTCAACAGGCTCAAGGCCGTAGACATATTTGACGGCCATAATAATCTCTTCAGCAAGCAGGGTCGCCATGCCTGCGTCAAGCGCCTCGCCAAGATACGGTTTATATTTCTTCTCAATAGGCTCTGATGTGAGGAGTGATTTTGCATGCTCAATCTCCTTCCTCATATCTCCGAGCGTCCTTACCTCTATGCCAGTGATTGCAAAGAACATTGGCATAAAATAACCTGTATCAGTAAATTCAAATTTCAGATCAGCGCCCTTTTCCTTGATAGCCTTTTCAAGCATCACCTCAGCCTCATTCACAATCTTGTTTGAGGCCCTTATGGCCCCGGATGCAATTATCTTAGACATAATAAAACTCCTTTCCTCTCCCTAAAAGACTGACTATTTTTGTATATTTAGTAATAATTACTATTATTAATTATAGTATTTTTTCCTAAATCATGTCAATTGTTATAACTATACTGCCTTGCTCTTCAAGAATGCTGGAAGCGCATTTGCCTCCCTTGGCCCCACGATTACCTTCCAACCCTCACCGAGCTTCTCCTCCAAACTACCGCTCAATACAGCAACATAACCCGGTATTATCACCTCCCTGTGGCTGATATTTTTATCAATCCCTGATTCCTTTACAAATGCAGCTATCTTTGCTGGACTGAATTTCCCTGCAGCCCATGCTGTAAGGACAGATAGGCCTTCCACATCAAGTATTGCAAGCCAGCAAGGCACCTTGCTGTTTTCAATCTCACCGCGGACAATAAAATATGTAAGCGAAAAATTTGTTGTAACAATAACAGGCGATTTATCAGTTGCTTCTCCAATCTTGTATATATTCTGCGCCACCTGCATAGGCACCTGAGGGTCTGTATATATATTCTGCCTTAAAGTAAGGAGTGACAACATCTTCCATTTTTCTATGCTGTTTAATACAATGATGGATGCATACTTCATTACACCTATCCCAGCTACAAGCGCCTCCATCATGGAATCGTCCCTGTTTGCAAAAGTGATAACTGGATAGCCGAACGGCTTAAAGCTCTTCTTAACTGCTGCACGCCTGATCATTGTATAATGCTCAAGCATATCCTTTGCCCTCCTTGCGCCTGAATCAAGGACAATATCCTCAACACCGAGTCCTTTAACCTTTTCAGACAAGGAGGTAAGTGCGTCCAGTCCATTGGCATAAATGGCAAGGGGGCATTTTTTATCCTTTGCAAGCTTTGCCATTGCATCTGCATTCTCATTTGTTGCAGCGTATATCAATGGCTTTTTATCTGCACAATGTGCAAGGCCTGCCTCAATTACTGATGGGTTCATGCTGTGAAGTATCAATGGCACACCTGGCGCTGAATCAACAACGTTCTTTACTACAGATGCAAATTTTGCAGGATCATTTGCAGCATCTGTAACCGCAATCATCTCAACGCGGAGCTTCTGGCCGACCCTGTCTATTTCTGATGTCTTTACTGCTTCTATTTTCTTTTTTATCTCATCTGATGACTCAGTATCCTTTATTGCCACTGCAAAACCGCAGGGATTAAAGAACTTCTTGTCGTGTCTGAAGAGCACAACCTCCTCGCCGACCTTTACTGCCTTGTCGCCTGCGCCTATTGTTATAAGCCTGATTGGCGGCGCAGATGCCTCGCCGAGCAGCTTCTTTGCCTCTTCTGATATATCAGGACAGGCATCTATGCTTACACCTTTTGCTGCCAATTTCATTGCAAAGGCTAAGCAGGTTGGAAACCCGCATTTCTTGCAATTTGTCTTTGGAAGGTGCTTAAATATCTCTA
>CAKKST010000045.1 GCA_919903585.1 Nitrospiria bacterium
GAGCAACGGATTCCGGATCCGTTGGTTGGAGGTTCAAATCCTCTCAGGCGCGCCAAGAAAACTAACTGATAACTATTAACATATAACTTTTAACTTTATTAAGGTAGGTAAAAGCTGATATTTAATCCAGTGGTTGGTTCTTGGCATTTGTTATAAGTTATAAGTTGATTTTATGGTGAGTGTAGCTCAATTGGTAGAGCACTGGACTGTGGCTCCAGCGGTCGAGGGTTCAATCCCCTTCACTCACCCCAAACAAATTTTGCTAAAGCAAAATTTCACTAGTAACTGATAACTTATAACAGTCAACAAATAAGGTTAATAGTTATTAATTAAAAGTTATAAGTATAAAAATTGCAGGGCAATTTTTATCTTGCGCCTGTAGCTCAGTAGGATAGAGCAACAGCCTTCTAAGCTGTGGGCCGGGGGTTCAATTCCCTCCAGGCGCACCAAGCAAAACTAACTGATAACTATTGACATATAACCTTTAACTTTTTAAGGTGTTATAAGTTTGGTTGTTAATTTAGTGGTATTTGTTATAAGTTACATGTTATAAGTTAAAAATTGATTTTATGGGTGCTTAGCTCAGTTGGTAGAGCAGCTGACTCTTAATCAGCGGGCCACAGGTTCGATCCCTGTAGCACCCACCAAAAATCCGCCTTAGGCGGATTTACTGATAACTGTTAGGAGTTATTAATGCAAACGTATTAATTGCATTAATTTATGTTAAATAAATCTCCCCTAACCCCTCTTTTCCAAAGAGGGGGATAAAGGAATTTCCCCCTTTGAAAAAGGGGGATTAAGGGGGATTTTAAAATTAATTAACACTACTTTATCATGTAAAGGGATTTAATGCGTTTGATATAGTATAAAAATTGCGGAGCAATTTTTATCCGCGAGAGTGGCGGAACTGGCAGACGCGCTAGACTTAGGATCTAGTGGGCAACCGTGGGGGTTCAACTCCCCCCTCTCGCACCAGAAACCAGCCCAAGGCTGGTTTACTTATAACTGATAACTCCTAACAGTTAACAGTTATAGGTTAAAAGTTTTTAGTATAAAAATTGCAAAGCAACTTTTATCTGTGAGGTTAAATAATGAAGGTAGATATTCAGGAGACAAGTTCAACGCAAAGGGTGCTGAAGATAGAGGTGCCCGCTGAAGAGATCGCAAAGGAATATCAGAGGGCTGCCTCAGATATTAACAAAAGGGTAAGGATACCGGGCTTCAGGCCAGGCAAGGCCCCTCTGGGTGTAATTGAAAAACAGTACAAGGAAAATATAGAAGAGGATATTCTGCAAAAACTGATCCCAGCTTATTATACGAGGGCGATTAAGGATGCAAATATCACCCCCCTTCAGATGCCTTTTATTCAGGATGTTAATCTAAGCAAGGGGGCCCCGTTAATATTTACAGTAGAGGTAGAGATAAGGCCGCAGTTTGAATTAATCCCCTATGAAGAAATTGAGCTTGCCAAAAAAGACTCGGATATAACAGAAGAAGATATAAATGCTGTTATTGAACGGTTAAGGGATCGCCTTTCAATCCTTGAAAATCATGAGGATGAACATTCTATTGTAAATGGAGACTATGTTGTCATAGATTCAGATGTGTTTATAGATGGCGCGCCCTTTGAAAAGGGTAGGATAGACAAGCATCTCCTTGAGGTTGGCTCAAAGACCTTTTTAGAAGGTTTTGAGGACAAGCTTATCGGCCATAAAAAGGGCGATACTGTAGAGATAAGCATAAGATATGCTGACACTGACCAGAGAAAGGAATTTGCCGGGAAAGAGGTCCTGTTCAGGACAAATATTAAAGAGGTAAAAAAGAAGATATTGCCGGACCCTGATGATGAGTTTGCAAAGGATGTTGGCGGTTTTGCCAATCTTGAAGAACTTAAGAAAAGGGTAGCAGAAGACCTGAAGCTGCAAAAAGAGGCCCTGAACAGGGAATATTACAGGAATGAGGTATTAAAAAAATTACTTGCAGGAACAACATTGGACATCCCGCCGTCACTGGTTGAAAGGGAGATTCATCATATGATTCATAATGCTAAACAGGGAGGGATGATACAGTCGCCCGGCAAGGAAATGACAAAGGAAGAAGAGGAAGGTTTAAAAAAGGAATGCGGGCCTATTGCCAAAGACAGGGTAAAGGGTTTTCTGATCCTTGATACAATCGCAGAAAAGGAAAACATTGAGGTCACCAGTGAAGAGGTAGACACAGAGATAAAAAAACTGGCCATCTCCATGAATAAAAATCCAGAAGAACTGAGGATGCATATCATGTCAAATAAAGAGGCAATGGCCGGCCTAAGATCGCGGCTCAGGGAGGATAAGACACTGGATCTGATAATATCAAAGGCAAAATTTCAGGCGGCTGCCTGAGCAGTGGATTTTTTATAGGGAATTGTGTTATAATAATATCAAATGGAGAGGATAACTAACATGCTTGTACCAATTGTTGTTGAACAGACAAATAGGGGTGAGCGGGCTTATGATATATATTCCCGCCTCTTAAAGGAGAGGATAATATTTATCGGCTCAGCCATTGATGATGCAATCGCAAATCTAATTATAGCACAATTGCTGTTTCTTGAGGCAGACGACCCTGAGAAGGATATTCATTTATATATAAACAGCCCGGGAGGCTATGTGCAGGCAGGCCTCGCTATATACGACACGATGGAGTACATCAAATCTGATGTCTCAACTATCTGCATAGGCCAGGCCTCAAGCATGGGCGCCCTGCTTCTTACTGCCGGCGCAAAGGGAAAAAGATACTCCCTGCCTAATGCACGAATCATGATCCATCAGCCGATGGGCGGCTTTCAGGGTCAGGCAACTGATATTGAGATCCATGCACGAGAGATATTAAGGATGCGTGAGAATCTGAATAACATACTCATAAAGCATACAGGGCAGCCCTACGAAAAGATCCAACTTGACACAGAACGGGATTATTTTCTGTCCGGAGAGCAGGCGATGGAATACGGCCTGATTGACGAGATATTGTCTCAGAAGGAACAGTTGACAAAACATAAATAATCAAAGATAAGGGCGGCGCCTGTAAAGATACCGCTCAGTATATAAAATCGGAGGATAGGAATGGCAATACGCGAAAGAGACGGACAGTTATTAAGATGCTCATTCTGCGGCAAGAGCCAGGATGAGGTCAAAAAATTAATAGCCGGCCCGACAATATATATATGTGATGAGTGCATAGATCTGTGCAACGCTATAATTGCAGAGGAATACGAAGAGGAGCGCGCAGAAAGCACCACAAAACTGCCCACGCCTGCTGAGATAAAAAAGATACTTGACGGCTATGTAATAGGTCAGGAAAGGGCAAAGAAGGTGCTTGCAGTTGCAATGCACAATCACTATAAAAGGATAAGCATGCATGGCGACAGCAGCGATGTTGAGCTCCAGAAGGGGAACATCCTTTTAGTGGGACCGACAGGCACAGGCAAAACGCTCCTTGCGCAGACCCTCGCAAAGATCCTTGATGTCCCATTTACCATTGCAGATGCAACCACCCTTACAGAGGCAGGTTATGTGGGCGAGGATGTGGAGAATATTATACTAAAGCTCCTGCAGGCTGCAAACTATGATGTGGAGAGGACTCAGCGCGGCATTGTATACATTGATGAGATAGACAAGATAAGCAGAAAATCCGAGAATCCGTCCATCACAAGGGATGTCTCAGGCGAGGGCGTACAGCAGGCCCTGTTAAAGATTATAGAAGGCACCATTGCCAGCGTCCCGCCGCAGGGCGGCAGGAAACACCCGCATCAGGAGTTTGTTCAGGTGGATACCTCAAATATACTTTTTATCTGCGGCGGCGCCTTTGTTGGACTTGATAACATCATTGAAAAAAGGATAGGAAGCAAGTCCATGGGCTTTGGCGCAGATATAAAGGCAAAACAGGACAAGAGGCTCGGTGAGATCCTATCCTTTGTACAGCCCGAGGACCTGCTTAAATACGGCCTGATACCCGAATTTATCGGCAGGCTTCCGGTAGTTACAACACTGGACGACCTTGATGAAAAGTCGCTGGTTCGTATATTGAGCGAGCCAAAGAATGCGCTCACAAAACAATATGAAAAACTCTTTGCCTTTGAGAAGGTGGGCCTCCGCTTTACAGATGATGCCCTCACTGCAATTGCAAAGAAGGCTATTGCAAAGAAGACAGGGGCAAGGGGGCTAAGGGCAATACTTGAGGATGTGATGCTTGATCTGATGTATGATGTGCCGTCACAGAGGAATATAAGGGACTGCGTTATTAACGCAGATGTGATTAACAAGAAAACAGAGCCAATTCTTGTATACGAGAAGGATGCAAAGCTTGCCTAAAAGGCATCTATGCCTTTTTTTAGCCTTTTCAGTAATTATATCTTTCCTTACATCCTGCAGTGCAGACTTTATCAGCAAAAAAGATGAGCTCATAGCTGCCTTTGAGAGTAATCCAACAAACCTTGACCCACGGCTTGCTACAGATGCAAATTCAGCGAGGGTGATAAGGCTCATCTTCAATTCACTTCTACGCCTTGATGAAAAACTGAATCTCGTCCCTGACCTTGCAGAGAGATGGGAAAACCCCAAGCCCCTCGTCTATATATTTTATCTGAATAGGGGTGTAAAGTTTCACAATGGGATGGAGCTTACAGCGGATGATGTTAAGTATACCTTTGAAAGCATACTCAATCCATCGCTCTCGTCGCCGCATAAAAAGACCTATGAAAGAATAAAGGGGATTGAGGTTATTGATAAGCACACCATCAGATTTATTCTTTCAAAGCCCTCTGCAACCTTTCTTATGGATATGACCATGGGGATTGTGCCGAAGGATATTGCAGAAAAGGCTCCAGGGGATTTCACCAGCAGGCCTGTTGGCACAGGCCCATTTGCATTTCATAAAAGGATTGAGGATGAAAGGATAGAGCTGAGAAGGAATGAGTTTTATTTTGATGGCGCCCCGAGGCTCACGAAGATTATTTTTAAGATAATCCCTGATGACACAATACGGCTCTTGGGTTTAAAAAGAGGTGCAATTGATTTTATACAAAATGCCATCCCGCCTGATCTCCTGCCGTCCCTGACAACAGATAAGAATATTAAGATTGAGACAGGCGAGGGGGTCAATTATTCTTATATAGGCTTTAATCTTACTGACCCAATTTTAAAAGAGCTGCGTGTGAGAAAGGCCATTGCATACGCAATAGACAGGGATGGCATAATAAACCACCTCCTCGCCGGCATGGCCACAAAGGCAACAGGCGTTCTGCCAGTAACCAACTGGGCATATGACGGCAATGTAACAAGATATGACTACAACCCTGATATGGCAAAGAGGCTGCTTGATGAGGCAGGCCTTGCTGACCCTGATGGTGATGGGCCAAGAGAGCGGTTCAGGCTTGTTTATAAGACAACAAACAATGACTTAAGAAAGATGATTGGAGAGGTATTGCAGAGAAACCTGAAAGAGATCGGGATCGGCATTGATATAAAGACATATGAGTGGGGGACATTTTACAGCGATATCAAAAAAGGGGATTTTCAGCTTTACTCTTTAAGCTGGATCGGTATTGTTGACCCGGATATCTATTACAATATCTTCCATTCGGACATGATGCCACCAAATGGCAATAACAGAAACAGATACAAAAATTCCGAGATTGACCAGCTTGTTGAAGATGGTCAGAGAACAACCCCGCAGGAAAAGAGAAAGAGGATATACAGCAGGGTTCAGAGGATTGTTGCAGAGGAGCTCCCCTATATCAGCCTCTGGTATCCCATGAATATAGTAGCCATGGGGAAGGGGGTAAAGGGTTTTGCCCTTTACCCTGATGGCAATCTGATATCATTTAAGGATATGTATAAGGAATAAACCTTGGGCAGATATATTCTAAAAAGACTGATTCTCTTCTTTCCTGTTATATTCGGTGTAGTAACGCTGGTATTCTTTTTGATACATCTTATGCCGGGCGACCCTGTGGAGGTCATGCTCGGCGAGACCGCCTTGTCCTCTGAAAAAGAGGACTTAAGAAAAAGCCTTGGTCTTGATAAGGGCATTGGCGAGCAGTATCTGATATTTCTTAAAAATGCCAGAAAGGGCGACTTAGGCAAGTCTGTTCACACAAAAAGGCCTGTGTTAGAGACAGTGATTGAAAGATATCCTGCGACACTTGAGCTTACAATCGCTGCGCTTATTATTGCAATTCTCATCTCAATTCCTGCTGGCATCATATCTGCTGTTAAAAAGGACTCGTTTGTTGACAGGGGTTTCATGCTTTTTGCACTCCTCGGTGTCTCAATCCCGAACTTCTGGCTCGGGCCTCTTTTGATTATCCTGTTTTCAATACAGCTCGGCTGGCTGCCTGTTGCGGGCAGGGAAAGCATCTATCACCTCATACTCCCTGCTATAACACTCGGGATGGGGATGTCTGCAATACTCTCGCGCATGACAAGGGCAAGCATGCTTGAGGTATTGAATAAAGAATATATTATTACAGCAAGGGCAAAGGGCTTAAGCAGCGCTGTTGTAATTATGAAGCATGCCTTTAGAAATGCCCTGATACCTGTGGTAACTGTAATCGGTCTTCAATTTGGCGCACTCTTGGCAGGGGCGGTAATTACTGAAACAATCTTTTCATGGCCGGGTATTGGAAGACTTATGATACAGGGGATATACACACGCGACTATCCGATTGTGCAGGGATGTATATTAATCATTGCCCTGAGTTATGTGCTTATAAACCTCATTACAGATATTCTGTATTCCTATATTGATCCGAGGATAAAATATGAGAAATAGGCTTGCCATTATTGGCCTCTGCCTGATAATCCTATTCACCTTAACAGCAGCCCTTGCGCCAATAATTGCCCCCTACGACCCATCTGAGCAGAATCTCTTTGAAGGATTAAAGGGACCGGGCAAAAAGCATATCCTTGGTCAGGACAGGCTCGGCAGGGACATACTAAGCAGGATCATCTATGGCTCCCGTGTCTCGCTGCAAGTGGGAATAATGGCTGTTGGGATTTCTCTTCTTATTGGCCTGATTGTTGGATCGGTATCAGGCTATTTTAGCGGCTTTATTGATAACCTCTTTATGAGGATTGCAGATATACTCCTTGCCTTCCCCGGAATACTCCTCGCAATCGGCATCACTGCTGTTATGGGCCCGAGCCTCACAAATGTCATCCTTGCACTTTCAGTAATAAGCTGGGTTGGATACGCAAGGCTCATACGCGGGCAGATACTCTCTGCGCGTGAGTATGAATATGTCTCTGCGGCGCGGGCAATCGGTGCCAGTCATTTCAGGATAATTGTAAGGCACATCCTTCCAAACATTATTGCACCTATGCTTGTTCAGGCAAGCCTTGGAATGGCTGGCGCGATCACAGCAGAGGCAGGCCTGAGCTTCCTTGGTCTCGGCACACAGCCGCCGACACCAAGCTGGGGCTCTATGCTAAATGAAGGGAGAAACTATCTCCTTGTTGCGCCGCACCTGACAACATTTCCTGGTCTTGCCATAATGATTGTTGTAATGGCCTTTAACTTTTTAGGCGACGGCCTGCGGGATATTTGGGATGTGAAGGAGAGAATAAAAAATCCTTGACATAAAATTTTCTATAATATAGTATTTAGTGTTTATAAATAATATTTATACACTTATTTTAGAGGATTATTTCCCCTATGAAAGAACCGCCGTTATTTACTCACATTATAGGACTGTCTCATTATATACCTGATCATATTGCTTACACATGGTTTATAATGGGTGCGCTTATTTTAATATCCTTTATAGTCAGCAGGGGCCTCATGCCGCTTCCTGCAGGCATACAAAATATTGCTGAGATTATTGTTGAGGGAATAAGTAAATTTATGGAGAATACAATAGGCCACAACAGCCGACAATATCTGCCTTTAATCGGGACACTCGCGCTCTTTATAGTATTATCTAATTTAAGCGGCCTTGTGCCCGGCTTTTTACCTCCAACAAGCAATATAAATACAACCCTTGCCTGCGCAATTATAGTCTTCTTTGCAACACATTATTATGGCGTAAAGGCCCATGGTATTGATTATTTAAAACATTTTATCGGCCCCTTCTGGTGGCTTGCGCCTATAATGATACTGGTGGAGCTTATTAGTCATCTTGCAAGGGTGCTCTCATTATCGCTCCGTCTCTTTGGAAATATTTATGGCGAAGAGCTTGTTTTGTTGATATTGGTCTTCTTGGTGCCTATAATTGCCCCTTTGCCAATGATGGCTATTGGAATATTTACAGCTATTGTCCAGACCTTTGTCTTTGTCCTTCTCAGCATGTTCTATATTAAACTGGCAACAGAGGAGGCAGAGGAAGACCATTGATTTTTCAAGTTATACTCATAATGAAAGGAGGAACTAAAGTGAAAAAGATCATTTTTTTTCTGGCTCTAACAATGCTGTTAATCAGCATCGCAGCCCCGTTTGCATCAGCAGCAGCGGAGGAAGCAGCAAAGGCCGCAGGCAAACTTGACTATTTTAAGGCAATAGGTGTTGTTGCCCCTATCGTGATTGCCCTTGCTGCAATCGGCGGAGCTATCAGCCAGAGCCATGCTGTAAGAGGAGCAGTTGAAGGTATTGCAAGAAACCCCGGGGCATCAGGAAAGATCACAGTAGCAATGATACTCGGCCTTGCCCTCATTGAGTCGCTGGTGATCTATACCCTTGTTGTGGTTTTGATCCTGCTGTTTATGGATCCATTTAAGATGCTTTAATCTTTTCTATATCTTTGCAATTTCCTTTTCTAAAGACACCTTTTTCTGCCCTCCCTTTATTAATGAGGGCAGAAAAAGGGTTATTTCAGGTTCTGAATAAGGGATGTGATACTAATGCCTAAGGAATGTCTTTTAGTAGTCAGCAGCGACAATGCCACTTATCAGAAGATAAATAAGGCGCTGAAAAAAAAGGTCGCTGAGATAGTACATACACGAACCCCCATTGAAACCATCTCCGAACTGGAGAAGACGAGTTTCACAGGCATATTTATTGATGTGGGTGATAAAAAGATAAAGGGTTCAAGAATCATTGAGAAGATTGATGCACATAGTGACAGCGCTATTATTATCTATATATTTCCGAGGACGCAGATAAATCAGGCATCCCGTGTAATTGACAGGCCATTCTATAATTACCTATTAAAACCATTTCATCCTGCTGAGGCAGCCATGCTTTTTAGCAGGGCTGAGAGGTTTGATGCCTTAAATAAGGAAGTCCAGCGGCTGAAACCGCATTCTAAGACAGCCTCTGCTGAAGGCAGGGATGCCGGCCATGACCAGCAAGCAGAAAATCACCCTTCTTCACTTGAAGGCTTTATAGAAGAGAGGCTGAACAGATTCGTAAAAAAACTGAATGGCACAAAGGGCGCCAATCTTTATAATATGATAATAACTGAAATAGAGAGGCCGCTCATCTCCCTCGCGATTAAGGAAACAAAAGGCAATCAGATAAAGGCGGCAAATCTCCTCGGCATTAACAGAAATACACTAAGAAAAAAAATACAGGAACTTAAAATAATCACCCGCATTGAAAGCGCATAAGTTATTATTTTCTTGACAATCCCTATTATTTTGCTATCTTTATAAGAGAGTTTGCTGCTAATGACTGTTATTTCCGCACAGGCGGAAGCCGGATTTACTGGCAGCCGGATTCCTTAACAGGGTTTATCCTGCATTATATAATGCGGGGCAGGAATGACATAAAAATGGAGGAAAAGGGATGGTAAGAGATTATGGTCGCAAATTATATACAATAATGGCTGTAAGTTTTATCATCACAATTCTTTTTTCAGGCGCAGCAATGGCGCAGGAGGCAGCAAAGGCAGGGCAGCAAAAGGAGGCCCAAAAGGATGAGATGAAGGGTGACCAGAAGAGTGACCAGAAGAGCGAGATAAAGGGTGAGCTTCAAATTCCTGAAGAGAGAAGATATGTAGTAAAAGAGGGCGATACCCTCTGGGATATCTCTAATAATACCTTAAAAGATCCCTTTCTCTGGCCAAGGCTCTGGAAGGATAATAAATACATCATAAACCCCGACCTGATATACCCCGGAAATATTATCATGTTTCCGGGTGAAGATAAAGGAATCCCGTCTGCGCCAACTGCCGAGGCCCCAAAGGCGGCAGCGCCAGAGCAAAGACCCGGCGAGGCCCCGCAGCCTGTTATGGGAGAGGCCGCAGCGCCACCGCCTGCAGTTGAAGAAGAGGTTATTGCAGAGGCGCCGGCAGCAGTGGAGGAGACAAAGGAAAGACCCATTGCGATTGGAGGCGTGGGCGTGCTGACTGATGAGGTGCTGTTATTCTCAAGCGGATTAATTGTGCCCAAACTGGAGAATAAGGGCGTTATAATCGGCTCATGGGATAAGAAGGTTTTGCTTGGCGATAATGACATTATATACATAGACAAAAGGAAAAATCCGTCCATTGCTAATGGAGATAAGTACACCATATACAAGGTAGTAAGACAGGTCAAACATCCTGCAACTGAAAAGAAAATAGGCTATCTTGTTAAGATATTGGGGGTCGTTCAGATTACAGATGTTAAAAAGGATGTTGCAACAGGGACGATCATCAGATCCTTTGATACAATGGAATACGGTGACAGGCTTATGCCCTATAAAAAGGCTGCAATCACGGGTGAATCAGAAAAAGGAGGCGGCAATAAAAAACTGAAGGGCTATATAGTTGATGTAAAGGATGAAAAGATCCAGAATGCACAGCTTGATATAGTATACATTGATAGAGGGACAAAGGATGGCGTAATGGTCGGAGACAGATTTGTAATTGTGCGGCCCGGTTTGAAGACATCCAAGTATGCACCAGGTGAAGGCTTGAGGCTGCCCGGCCAGATTGTTGGTGAATTGAGCATACTTTCAGTGCAGGAGAAGACAGCTACTGCAAAAATACTTAATAGCGTAAGGAGTGTTATTAAGGGAGATTTTGTAGAATCAAAGTAGCGATGGTATTGCTTTCAAAGCCTTTTGAGTAAATCCTGCTATGATGGAAATATCCCATTCAATTCTTCACAGCCATTATTGGCTTTTTTTATTCTTATCTGCTAAACAATAAAGAGGGAGAGGCTTT
>CAKKST010000046.1 GCA_919903585.1 Nitrospiria bacterium
ATTATAGGGGGCGAGGCGGCGCCTCGCCCTTACTTAACGCCGATCTCCATCCCTCTTTCTTTTAAAACCTTTATCTTGTCCCGCAGCTTTGCTGCCCTTTCAAATTCAAGCTCCTTTGCCGCCTCCTTCATCTCTTTTTCAAGGCTTCTGATTATTGCGGGTATTTCGGATTCAGGGATGTACTCCGCTGCATTCTCTCTTACAAGCGGCACTGTATAGTAATCACGCTCAGCAATATCACCGAGAATTTCATATATCCCCTTTTTGATCCCCTCAGGCGTGATATTATTTGCCTTGTTATACTCCATCTGCAGATTTCTTCTGCGCTCTGTCTCATTAATCGCCTGCTGGATGGAGTCAGTAATCTTGTCTGCATACATAATCGCCTCACCTGCTATATGTCTTGATGCCCTTCCAATAGTCTGGATAAGTGAGCGATAGGAACGGAGAAAACCCTCCTTATCCGCATCCAAAATAGCAACCAGCGATACCTCTGGCAGGTCAAGGCCCTCCCTTAATAGATTTACACCAACAAGCACATCAAATTCGCCAGCACGAAGATTGCGGATTATTGCTACCCTGTCAAGGGTGTCTATCTCAGAATGCAGATACTGCACCCTGATGCCAATGTCATGATAATATTCTGTCAAATCCTCTGCCATCCTCTTTGTTAATGTAGTAACCAATACCCTTTCATTCTTCTCCACCCTCTTCCGCACCTCTTTAAGCAGGTCATCCACCTGTGTGGATGCCGGTCTTACAGTGATCTTCGGCTCCGTTAGCCCTGTTGGCCTGATAATCTGCTCTACAACCTTTTCCTCGCTCTTCTTTAGCTCATAAGATGCCGGGGTTGCAGAGACATAGATCGCCTGATTTATAACCAGCTCAAATTCATTAAATGTCAATGGCCTGTTGTCATATGCAGAGGGGAGCCTGAAACCATACTCCACAAGGCTCTTCTTCCTTGACCTGTCTCCTGCCCACATGCCGCCTACCTGCGGGATCGTTGCATGGCTTTCATCTACAATAAGGAGAAAGTCCTTTGGAAAATAGTCAATTAGTGTCGGCGGCGGCTCACCGGGCTTCCTTCCGCTTAAATGCCTTGAGTAGTTTTCAATTCCATGACAGTATCCTATCTCCTTTATCATCTCCAGATCAAAGCCTGTCCGCTGGTCTATCCTCTGCGCCTCAATAAGCATGTTTCTGTCTTCAAAGTATTTTATCCTTTCAGCGAGCTCTTTTTTAATGCCCTCTAATGCAAACTCAAGCCGCGACTTTGGGATAACATAATGACTGTTAGGGTATACAGCAATCTTTGGCAGCTTTTTCAATATCTGTCCCCTTAATGGATCAACCTCATAAATCGCCTCAACAGTATCACCAAAAAGCTCTACCCTTATGCAGTTATAATCAGATGATGATGGAAATATCTCTACAATATCTCCCCTCACCCTGAAAGTGCCGCGGTGAAAATCAATATCATTCCTCTGATAATGCATCTCAACTAACTTTGCTAATATCTCCTCCCTCTCCTTTTGCATACCCTCCTCAAGAAAGAGGAGCATATCGTGATATGCCTCTGGCGAGCCGAGGCCGTATATGCAGGACACAGATGCAACAATAACAACATCGTTTCTCTCAAACAGGGATGATGTTGCAGAGTGCCTCATCCTGTCTATTGCATCGTTTATGGAGGAGTCCTTTTCTATATATGTATCTGTCTGAGGTATGTATGCCTCGGGCTGGTAATAGTCATAATAGCTGACAAAATACTCAACAGCATTCTCAGGAAAGAAGGTTTTAAATTCATTAAAGAGCTGCGCGGCCAGTGTCTTGTTATGGACCATAACAAGGGTTGGCTTATTTATATTGGCAATAACATTTGCCATTGTAAAGGTCTTGCCTGAGCCTGTTACGCCGAGGAGGGTCTGATGTTTTACCCCCTTTAGCATCCCCTCTGTTAGGGCATCTATTGCCCCCTGCTGATCGCCGCGAGGCCTAAATTCTGATATTAACCTGAACTTACCCATAGGAAAAGTTTTACCTAATTTGTTACCTATTATACCATAGTTATATACTTTTATTCACACTGGCATTTTGCAAAATCCTGCAATTTCAATAAGTTACAGAACTGGCATCAATATTGCTTATATAATACATGGGGAAAAGGTCTGTTTGCCGCTTGTCTTATTAGATTTTATATTATACCCCATCCCCCTGAAGGGATGGAAGACAATATTTTACACAATAGTTTTCCCTTGAATAACAAAAAAATATGTAGTAGGATTTAGACACTTTAAATAACTGGAGATCCTTTATGGATGGCAGCTCTAAATCACTAACAGAGCTTGTTGGTATATCTACATGGCAGCAGATACAGGACAGCTTCTCCTCTATTATAGGATTTGCCCTGTTAATCCATGATTCCTCTGGCAGATTGCTCTGCCGTTCCAGCAATGAGAATGAGATATGCAAGATTGCGAGGGAGAATCCGCTGGGCGCATCCCTATGCTATAATCACTGCGGCAAGGGCATTGAAAAGGCAATCAAAAAGAGGGAACCTTTTATATTTAAGTGCCACGCCAATCTCTATAGTTTTGCGGTGCCGATTGCACTTGATGAAAAGCACCATGTGGTTATATTAGGGGGACAGGTATTTTTCTCTTATAAGGATCTTACGGACTTTATAAGGGACTCTGGCAAGTCAGGGATAGACGGCTCACGAATAAACACCATTAAAAAAACCCTTAAATTCTCAGATATAATTTCATTAAAATCAGCATGCAGATATATTAGTACCAGTGCAAACCATCTCCTGAAAAATACCTATTCCCAGAACATGTTTAAGCAGCGCTTTTCCCAGCTCCTTACACTATTTAATGTAAGCACAGACCTCAGCTTTGACATAACAAGCCATGAGATATACGGGAACATATTGAATACACTGGGGATACTATTTGATGTCAACACCGCATCAATAATGCTATATGAGGATAATGGCCTATTCAGGAACAAGATATCCTTTGGCCAAAAAGAGGCGCTCATCCTGAATTTTGAGGCCGACGGCACAAAGGGCATTTTTAAAAGACTGTTAAATGAACGTAGACCCATATCTGCAAGGAGCAAATACGAGATTGCAGAGTCAGGTCTGCCTGATGATATAACCTCCCTTCATATATTTCCCCTGTTAAAGGGGGAGAGTATTATTGGCCTGATAATCCTCTTCAATACCGATATTACAGAGGATGACAAAAAGATAATTGCATCTTACTGCAATCAGGTTGCCCTTGTCCTTGAGAATCTCAGCCTGAAAACAGAGCTTCAGGAGAAGCTTAAAAATCTCTCTATCCTGATGGAGATAAACAAGGCCGTAGGATCAACCCTTGACTTTGAAGAATTAATGAGGATCATACTTGATAAATCCACAGAGCTAACAAAGGCTACGCAGGGTTCATTAATGATATTTGATGAGTCAAAGATGGAGCTTACCATAAAGGCAACAAAGGGATTTAATGAAAAGATAGTTGAGCAATTCCGCATAAAGCCCGGTGAAGGTATTGCAGGATGGGTGCTCAAGGAAGGGATACCGGTTGTTGTAAGAGATATAGAAAAGGATGAGCGATTCGGAAAGAAAAACAGGCCGCGGTACAAGACAGGCTCATTTATATCCATCCCATTAAAGATCAATTCAAGGACTGTGGGTGTATTAAATATTGCAGACAAGATAACAGGCGAGGTCTTTTCAGAGGATGACTTAAATCTCCTTTTATCCTTTGCAACCCATGCCTC
>CAKKST010000047.1 GCA_919903585.1 Nitrospiria bacterium
GATTCAGTTCTAACTGTCATTTGTTTGCTCCTTTTTTAAAATATTTGTTACAAAATCTACTGGACTTTGTAATTTTATCGGCCCCTTATACCTCTTCAACATTTTATCGTCACAAGTCAGAAAGTAATCAACCTTTAACTCTTCTGCACAGGCTAAATGTAAAGCATCAAGACCTTTTATTTGGTCTTTTTCTATTGCCTGTGCTCGTGTTAGGAGGCTTTCGTTAATTGGTTGAATATGTTTAGCCTTCTGAAGACATAAGTTTACAAATATACGCCTTTCTTCATAAGGATTACTATTATTTTCAAATAATACTACATCTGATGAAACTAACTCAATGCTCTCAGATTCAATAAGCATAAATACTATCAGCATAGATGATGATTCCAGATAAATCCTCGGCTGCGATTGATCATCAAATATTCTGTTTAATGCGCTGGTGTCAATATAGATTTTCATCAATTATTGTGAATGAATTATCAGTGATAAGTTTTGGGCATCACCCTTGTTTTTCTTTAATTATATCCCTTTTCCCTTATCAAAACAATCTTTATTGGTTCTGAAATGAATGGGAATCTTTGATGCCTCTTTCTCGGCTTTTCGTTCTATGACAAGTCTGTAGCTCAAGACTTAAGCCATCCTTGACGAAATTTTTCATAGGGAGTAAATTTTGTAGCCTTTTTTTCAGCTTTTAAGAGGTCATTGGCGTCTTCCAGATCTTCAATAAATTCAAGAAGGTTTTTGTAGTCATTGAGATTAATAACTACGGCTGTTTTACGACCCTTTTCATCAATTAGGTATTTCGGTTTAACAACTTCGGCAGTCTTTGCCATTTTATAACCACCTCCTTTAAAACATTATAATTTGCTGTTATCTTTGTCCATTTTTTAATAATAATCTATCAAACAACCCTCTGCAAGTCAAGAAAATCAGTGGGATGGGAGGAAGAGGAATAAATGGGCGGGGGGTTTACTTTTTATCTACCATAAGATAGATCTCGGAAACCTCTTTGCAAGAAAATAATCTATGCCGAATGCCCTGCCTGCCCTTGTGAGCATAACAACCATATGGCTGACTGCGATTATCCAGAAGAACCATGCGCGTTCTCCCTCTGCATAGCTTGAGGCAAAGTAGAAGTTCATTATCATTAAGAATCCGAAGAAACTGCTTAATACTGTCAGGATTCCAAATATCAATGACAAGCCGACAAGTATCTCTCCAATCATCACCTGATAACCGAATGCCTGCCAATGCGGGATTGCAAAGTTTTCAAGAAAATATTTATACCATGGATAGGGATTCTCTTCTGCCCAGAACCTGAGCTTTGATTCAAGCCCCTTCATAAAATTGGGATGGAGCTTTTGTATACCCATCTCAAGCCACAGTATGCCGAGTGTTATACGCAGGATTACAGGGCCGAGTGAGTGGCTCTTGTAATCCCAGCTTTCTTTAATAAAGCCTCCCATCTATAATTTATCCTCATAGACCTTTATCTTTGCCCTCTTTTTTAAGGCATCCACATACGCCATATATGCACGTTCCTGCTTCTGCATCAGGGACATATCCACATTCCCCTCTTTTGCAGGGGGCTTCTGCATCTCCCCCTCAGAGAGGACAACAGATTCCTTTATCATCCTCCTTGTCTTCTCCTTTAAGATATCCTCCTTCATATTATTCTCAAACACCTTTGCTGGCAGCCTATTAGCCTCAAGCACCTTTTTATACTGCACAGGGTCAAACTTCCCGTCCTTTTGAAAGGCAGGTATATTGCTTAATACCTCAAGCAGCTCCTCATTGCTCACCATCAGGCCCATCCGGCTGGCAGCGCTCAATATTATCCTCTCTTCAATAAGGCTGCCAATAACCATCTTTTTCAGGTTCATCTTCTCAATCATCTCATCTGAATATTTATCCTTTAGAATCTTTTTGTATGTATCTACTGCCCTGAAATATGCCTTTTTGTATTCATCAAATGGAATGGCCTCGCCATCAACGGTTGCTATGACATTGGAGCCTGTTGGATTCATATGCCCCCTTCCCCACACAAGGAATATAGTGCCGATAAAGGCAATAATAACAATCCATAAGGTAGCTACAAGTACACCCTGCATCCTCTCTCTTAAAAGTTTTATCATAAAAATCCTCCCTGAATTAATAACCTTTGCCGGTAATTATACTTTTATCCCTGTTAAACTGCAATGTTTTTCTGGGCAACCATTGTCCTTTAAGGGTTTACGCAGGGCATGACCATTATAAACCTCTTTACAAAAAGGGCGGATTGTTCTATTATTTAACTAAAATGAGGTTATTATGACTCTCAAGATCGGCATTCCAAGGGCATTATACTACCATAAGTTTTATCCAACATGGCACACCTTTTTTACAGAGCTGGGCGCAGAGGTTGTACTTTCACAGCTTAGCGATAAGAATATATTGAAACAGGGCTCAGATGCTACAGTGGATGAGTTCTGCCTTCCCATAAAGGTCTTTTTTGGGCATGTCAACACCCTTTTAAAAAGGTGCGACCTTCTCTTTATCCCAAGGCTCATAAGCACAGAAAATGAGACCTATTACTGCCCAAAATTCTTTGGCCTTCCTGATATGGTAAGGGTGGCATTTAACGACGCAGCGCCGATACTTGAGCCGACCTTTAATGTAAAGGGAGAGGGCATCACTGTGGAGGAGACATTTGTTGATCTGGGCAGGTCTATTTTAAAAGGCAAAAGAGAGTCCATTGCCGCATATAAAAAGGCTGTTGAGAAGCAGTCAGGATTCCAGTCCATGGTTAATGACGGGATGATCCCTCCAGAGGCGTATAAGATGCTGTTTCATTCGTCTGTTTCCAATAAACTTCCCCCCTCACCCCCCTTTAATTCCCCAACCCCTCTATCTCCCCCCTTAGTAAGGGGGGAATTA
>CAKKST010000048.1 GCA_919903585.1 Nitrospiria bacterium
TGACCCTCTTACCTCCCCGATAGTGATCCGCAAGAAAGGTGATGCCAATGAAAAAGGTAGCCAGTATTACCGCCATCCACCCGAGGGTAATACCCGCGTTCCTTGCCTCAGGCTCTTTAAATGCCCTGACACCGTTTGCGACCGCCTCTATTCCAGTCAATGCAGCGCATCCCGATGCGAAGGCCCGCATCGCAACAAGGAGTATCACCATATTAGCTGGTGACTCTTTATGGACTGCAAACGGGGGTTGAGGCAGCATGGAATATTTTGCGAGCCCCACCACAATCAAAAGCAACAGGCTCCCTATGAAAAAGTAAACGGGGAGCAAGAACGCCTTTCCAGATTCCCTGACGCCCCTGAGGTTGACGAGCATGACGAAAAGGATAGCAACAAGACAAAGGGTTACTGTACGGTTGCGCAATACAGGAAAGGTAGATGTAATCGCGGCAACACCTGCGGAAATGCTGACGGTAACGGTAAGGACATAATCTATAAGCAGCGCTGCTCCGGCAACAAGGCCCGGATAGGTGCCGAGATTTTCCTTTGCAACGGTATAGGCGCCCCCTCCGGACGGATATTCATGGATGGTCTGGAAATATGAGATAGCTACGATTGCGATAAGGACTGTAATTCCGATCGCAACAGGCATGGCATAGTGGATGAGCGCCGCTCCTCCAAGCAAAAGGGCGAGCAGTATTTCCTCGGTTGCGTACGCAACCGAGGAAAGCGAATCCGACGAAAAGACGGCGAGCCCCACTCTTTTGGTAAGACGTTCGTATTTCTCTTTGATAGTTTCAATAGGACTTCCGATAAGAAAACGCTTGAGTGACATATTTTTCTCCTTCTGAGGGGGGGGCAAACGAAGGAGAAAACAAAAAACCGCTGGCAATGCAGCGGTTATTCTTTCTGCCTATTGCCCTTCCACATACCTACGAGGTTAGCTGACGGGCTCGGGTCTGGAAGTACCCTATCCTTAAAACGGAATACGCCCCAACGTTTGGGTCCCCCGCATCCATCCTTTGGATGGATCTCGGCTGCTAATTGATTATATCTTACCCCCTTCTGAAAAAAAGTCAATAAGTTATTTGGGTCAGGTAATACATCATGTCTTGGACTAACGGTGTCAGACCTGACTATTGATGTTCTAATTAAAAATTCATACCACAATGGCATGGCAAAGTCACTGCCTCATATTACCTTGAGTTTCTCATTTTTTTCTCCTTGATGGACTTAAGAAGGTATGATTTAATTTTAATATGAGTTAAACAAAACAGAAATTTATTCGGCATAACAGACTTAAGTTGATGGAGCAGTTTATGAAGTAAGATGTTGAGTGGGCTCTAAAGATGAAGGAGAGCGCTAAATGAGGCTGATTGTCTGCGATGCCGGCCATATCCTATCTTACAAGCGTTCAATAACTCAATCTTTAAGCCGGACGCCGTATATAAGAGGCTGTTAGACCCTCATCCTTGAGGCGGTTAAGAATATCAATATAATCCCTAATGCGAGTATTATGCCGTTAAGGATTGCTGATTTTCTGTGCACGGTACTAAATTCTTTTTTTAAACCCTCTTTTTTAGAGGCATCCTCAGTGATTTTAATCTCAGCCTTTATGGCCCTCGCCTTCTGTCCGACAGCCATCCCGGAATAAAAGGTAAGGATTGTCATAATTGCCAAGACGGAGATTATGGCAGTATAATTGCCCTTTTCTTTTATGTATATGATGATTACAGATAAAATAGAAACAATGCCGGATATGTATCCTATCATCCAGTATTTTGGGAATATATCTCCCACCACTTCCCCTGCGGTCTCCCTTGGAAGGACCTTGAATATGCTTGGCGCGGCAAAGAAAGAGAAAAATAGAATGCTCCCTATCCATATTACAAGTGAGAAGAGATAAATGAATCTTATCGCTATAAGCATAAATATATAAACCTTTACAGTCCTTTCTTCCCTTTATAATTATAAAAAGTATATCCCCTTTATGCAAAAAGTCAATACAAAACGCGGAGACTAACGGTGTCAGACCTGGCAGACCTGACTATTGATATTCCAATCAAAAATTCATACCACGATGACATGGCAGGAAAACGAGGATTAAAGTTTGAATGGGTGTTTTACCATACAAAAATTGGAAACACTTGAAGCCCTTAAGGTCTGTGTAGATAGTAAAAAGGTATTAAGGGGCGATTTTTAATCGCCCCTATTTCTTTAGGCTGCTTTTAACTGCGCCTTTGCAGTCTCTACGATTTTTGTAAATCCTGCTGGATCTGTTATTGCCAGATCAGCCAATACCTTCCTGTTCATGCCTACATTTGCCTTTTTCAGGCCAGAGATAAATTTGCTGTATGAAAGGCCGTTTGCAACTGTTGCTGCATTTATCCTCGCAATCCAGAGCTGCCTGAAGCTGCGCTTCTTTGCGCGCCTGTCGCGATAGGCATATTTTAATGCCTTGTCAACGGCCTCAGTTGCAGTTCTGAAGAGCTTGCTTTTAGCGCCCCAGTATCCTTCCGCGAGTTTTAATACCTTTTTTCTCCTTCTTCTTGTTTTAAAACCACCTTTTGCCCTTGGCATTTCTTAAATCCCTCCTTTAACCATACGGTAATAACTTTCTAATAGCCTTTAAGTTCGTTTTGTCCGCTGTCCCTGGTTGGACAAGCTTTCTTTTTATTCTTGCAGGCTTTCCTGTAAGCAGGTGCCTCATACCTGCGCGGTGCATCTTAACCTTCCCGCCGGCAGTGACCTTAAGTCTTTTTGCTGTCCCGCGGTGGGTTTTCATTTTCAATTTTGCCATCTATCCTGAACCTCCAGTCTTTATTTCGGCACAACTATCATTATCATGTTGCGGCCTTCAAGCTTTGGCTGCTGCTCAACCTTACCGATATCTTCAACATTCTTTACTATTTTGTCAAGTAGATTTTTTGCAAGGCCTATATGGCTTAACTCTCTTCCCTTAAAGGTAAGGGTTACCTTTGCCTTATTGCCGTCCGCTAAAAATTGTCTTATATGGTTTATCTTATATTCTAAATCATGCTCCTCGGTATAGGGCCTGAGCTTTACCTCCTTTAAAAGTATCACCTTCTGGTGCTGCTTCATCTGGTGGAGTTTCTTGCTCTGCTCGTATTTATATTTGCCAATGTCCATTATCTTGCAAACCGGCGGTTTGGCAGTGGGAGATATCTCCACAAGGTCTAAACCAAACTCCTCTGCCTTTTTTAGCGCCTCTTGAATAGATAAGACCCCGAGCTGGTTGCCTTCCGGGTCTATTGCCCTTACCTCTTTTACCCTAATCTCTCTGTTTATCCTTAGTTTTATAGTACTTATATTGCCACCTCCTTTAAGTTAAAGTGTTAAAGTATATTAGCGTCAAATAGTCAAAGTGTCAAAGTATATGTTATATGTTTTCCTCTGCCCTGACTCTCTGCTGCTTTTGCGTATTTCAACAATGTCTTACGCAGCCCTTTCTTCTATCTCTTTCTTTACCTTGTTTAAAAATTCCTCCACCTTCATCTGGCCGAGGTCTTCGCCCTTTCGCGTCCGCACTGCGACTGCCCCTGCCTGAACCTCCTTATCACCGATGATAAGCATATAAGGCGCCTTCATGAGCTGGGACTCTCTTATTTTAAACCCTATCTTTTCACTCCTAAAATCGCCTTGTACACGAATCCCCTCTTTTTTCAACAATTCCACAATACCCTTTGCATATTCCGTCTGCGCATCTGTTATAGTCATAACCACAGCCTGCACAGGCGAGAGCCATGCAGGAAAGGCGCCGGCATAATGTTCTATCAGCACACCAAAAAATCTCTCCAGAGACCCCATCAATGCGCGGTGTATCATTATTGTCTGGTGGGGCTTGTTGTCC
>CAKKST010000049.1 GCA_919903585.1 Nitrospiria bacterium
TTTTTAAATCCACTTCTGTTACAGAATGGCAGAAGTCGGATGTAATCACCTCTTTTGTTATCTCATGTTTTAAATCATAATCCTTGTTCCAGAATGTGATGGGCGCATGGCATTTGATGCACAATACCTTTGTCTCGCCATTGGAATTTTTAAAGGCAATAAGATTTGCTGTCTGGAAGATCGGGTCTTCAATAGACATGGCATGGAGTGAGTTCTTCCACATATTGTAAATCTCCACATGGCATTCACCGCACACCTTTGCGCTTGTAAATGTGCTCTTTTCAATCTTTGGCAGATCTTTCTTTGCTGCCTCCTTTTGAGATAATGCATCAGAAGAGAATAGCATCAGCCCTGTTAAAAGAAGGAAGAGGGTCTTCCATGTCTTCATCTTTGCCTCCAGCCTTAATTCAAAATCTTCACGGTAAGAAAAATTAGATTGGAATTTTCTGAAGCCTTTTATATGCTAATTATAATCCTTAATAAAATTAAATGTCAAAAGCTTTTTTAGATACCTAAAAAGGAGGCCTTTTTGGGGAGAAGGTCAGATATGGAGAAGGCCTCCTTTAGGTATAAACCTGCCTGCAGGGCAAACAGCCGTTTGCCCCTACAAGGCAGGTAGCTGTTATTTCTATTTTTTGGAAAATGTCCTTATATATGCAATAACATCCTGTCTCTCTTGCTCGCTTAATGAGCTGGCAAAACCCATCATTGCAGTGCCCTTTACACCGTCAGAGATTAATTTAAAGAGCTCATCGTCAGACTTATTCATCTTTGCCTTATCTGTAAAATCTGCTGCCTTTGGATTAGTGCTTGCGCCTGCAGGGCCATCGCCCTTTCCTGCTGCCCCATGGCATAAACCGCACCTTGCATCATAGATCTTCTTGCCTGCCTCTGCATTCCCTTTCCCTGCTGCTGATGCCTTTGTGATATAGGCGCCGAGAAAGATAATCAGAAACATAACTACAATCATTAAAAATATAAATTTACTCCTTGCTTCTTGTGACATATAAAACCTCCTTTTAATTAATAATTGCCCCATAACCCGTAGTCGTGAAGACATCTGCAGACAACTTTTTATCAAAGACATTGCAGAATTCTTGATAAAAATCCTTAAGCTCCTCTTTATTTGCAAACTCAAAAAAGACCTCCATCTTCTTTTTCTCCTCCCTATAGATTACAATAAGCCTCGGCAGGCTAAAAAAAGGGATCCCCCTCGC
This sequence comes from Nitrospiria bacterium, assembly GCA_919903585.1. Lineage (GTDB taxonomy): Bacteria > Nitrospirota > CAKKRA01 > 9FT-COMBO-42-15 > 9FT-COMBO-42-15 > JACPZJ01. The sequence goes on from CAKKST010000049.1 coordinate 1,218, forward strand.
AGTCCTGCATGAAACAATGTCTGCAAGGGGGATTGGGGAAAAGGATGTTTTGGATGATAGGGAAATCTTCCTCATTAAGGATATCCTGTTTGTAATAATCCTTTCATTTGTAAGATATATCTCGCCGCCGGCAATCCTGCGCTCCCTGATTATCTCTTCGCCGTTTTTTAAGATGTTATTTATCTCTTCTTTTTTTTCCATGTTCCTCTGCCTTCTCTTCCCATTCCATTAATATGCTTTTTCCTTCAAGGGTCATTACCTCATCGCCAAAGTAGTCCCACACCTGACCATGCCCTGCTCTCTTTTTCCACTTATAGTTTTTCATTGGATGGGTCCCGCTCTTATAACGTTGACCTTCATATAAAAAGTCCAGAGAATAGGGTTTTTGCGCAACCACATGGGCTGCCTTTATCATTGGCTTGAATCTCTTTCCCCCTCCGGCCACTATCAGCAGAAAGAGCATCCAGATAAGGAAGACTACAGGAAATACATACTCCTGATAGCCTTTGCCGAGCTTGAACATTATGGCTACAGCAATAAAGGTAATTATCAGTGTTATGATTGCCTTTCCTGCAAACCTGAATTTTT
>CAKKST010000050.1 GCA_919903585.1 Nitrospiria bacterium
AAGCGGACAAATCATTTGCTACAAAAGCGGACAAATCTATTTGTTGACAACAGGATAATAATTATGCTTGACGATAAACTTAGAATACAATATTATGTGAACCAAAGGAGAATATTAATGAAGGGCATCATTCTCGCCGGCGGACTCGGAACAAGGCTTTTTCCATTAACAAAGATTACAAATAAGCATCTTCTTCCCATTTATAACAAACCAATGATCTTTTATCCCATCCAGACGCTAATTAATGCAGGGATAAAAGATATCCTTATTGTAACAGGCGGGAACAATGCAGGTGATTTTTTAAAACTCATTGGCAATGGAAAGGAATTTGGGCTTGAGCATGTGAATTACACATATCAGGAGGGAGAGGGCGGCATTGCACAGGCGCTCGGCCTTGCAGAGTTTTTTGCGGATAAGGATAAAGTTGTGGTTGTGCTCGGCGACAATATTATAGAAATGAATATAAAGAGACAGGTTGAGGCCTTTGCCAAACAGAAAAAGGGCGCAAAGATATTGCTAAAAAAAGTGCATGACCCGCAGAGATTTGGCGTGCCTGTATTTAATGGGGATAAAATTATTAAGATAGAGGAAAAGCCAAAGGAACCAAAATCAGATTATGCAGTTACAGGGATATATATGTATGACAGCAGGGTCTTTGATATAATCAAGACATTAAAACCATCTGGCAGGGGCGAGCTTGAGATTACAGATGTTAATAATGACTATATTCAAAAAACTGAGATGACATGGGATGCACTTGACGGCTGGTGGACTGATGCAGGGACATTTGATTCTCTCTTATATGCCAGCAAAATGGCGGCAGAGACAGGGGCAAACAAGCTTGATTGAAGGAGTCAGAGAGTCAAAGTGTCAAAGTAACAAGTTTTACTCTACTACTCTGATACTCTGAATCTTTGTTACTCTGACTCTATCAGAGCCTGCCTGACCGCAGTATGGCATATATCAGCCATAAACCGAGCGCTCCTGCAACAACAAAGCCGATTATTCCCAACGCAGGAAAGCCAAAGAAGATCGGCCCCTTGTCTGTCTGGATAATCAGCGAAGACCCAACAATAATCGCTGCAATTATGATGCTGAAGGTGATGCGGTTGCTCACCCTGTCAAGCTTTGCAATAAGCGCCTCAAGGTGCCTGAGCTTTAAATCTATCTCCAGCGTCCCCTTGCGCAGCTTTCTTACTATCTGTAATGTCTCACTGGGCAATACCCTCAGAAGCTCATTTACCTCCTGAGTCATTTTTCCTATGCCTCTGATGATATTCCTCGGGCTTACCCTCTCCTTTACCAGCTTTTCTGCAAAGGGCCTTGCATGCTCCACCATATTAAAATCAGGGTCAAGCTCCCTGCCAATGCCTTCAATTGTAATCAATGCCTTGACCAGCAGCATGACCTCAGGCATTACCTTTATCCTATGTCTTGCAACAATCTGGATTATCTCATTTAATACCTCAGTAAGATTCAACTGGCTCAATGGCACATCATAATACCTGTCTAAGAAATCTACTATATCAAGCCTGAACTCCCTTATATTTACCTCCTCAGCAATTACACCGACCTCCAGAAAGGTCTTTGCTATTTTATCTGCATCCTTATTAATCACTGCAACGAGGACATCTGCAATCTGCTCCTTTGTCTTCTCATCTATCCTTCCAAACATCCCAAAGTCAAGGACAGCGATTACATTATCCTCTTTAACAAGAAAATTCCCCGGATGCGGGTCGCCCTGAAAGAAGCCGTAGTCAAATATCTGCTTTAGCACTGCCCTTGAACCGTTTATGGCAATCTGCTTTTTATCAAGCCCTGCCCTCTCAAGCCGGTCAAAATCCGTTATCTTAATCCCCTCAACATATTCCATTGTGAGGATCTTATTTGTAGTCAGCTCCCAGTATACCTTTGGCGCAGTGATAGTTGGGTCATCCTTGAAATTTGCAATGAACCTGTTTACATTATGCCCTTCCCTTGTAAAGTCCATCTCACGTCTTATGGTCTTTGCAAATTCCTGAACAATACCAGTCGGGTTATATAATTTGCTCTCAGGGATGTAGCTCTCAATAAGCCTTGCGAGATTAAAGAGTATGTCTATGTCTGCCTCAATATTCTCCCGTATATTCGGCCGCTGGATCTTTAATACAACCTTATCTCCATCCTTTAAAGTTGCCCTGTGCACCTGTGCAATGGACGCAGCAGCGAGAGGCTTCTCATCTATTTTATCAAAGAGCTCATTAATCGGCCTTTTAAATTCATCATCTATGACATCCCTTACCTCTTCAAATGAAAATGGCGGCACTTCATCCTGAAGTTTCTTAAACTCTTCAATATATTCATGCGGTATCAAATCAGGTCGGGTGCTTAATATCTGGCCAAACTTTATAAAGGTCGGACCGAGCTCTTCAAAGGCGAGCCTGAGCCTTTCAGGTTTGGTTAACCGTTCTAACTTTGCCTCTTTCTTTGCAAATCTTCTGCCGATGCGGACGAGATACTCAAGATGTAGACTGTCTACAATATCCCTGAAGCCATACCCGCCAAAGACAGCAAGTATCTGTGTGAAACGTTTTATATTCCTGTAGCCTTTGTCAATTCCGAAGATTGGCATAGAAATCCTCAAACACTGATTTTCACCCTCCCCTTAGTCCCCTCCCATCAAGGGAGGGGAAATAATAAGGTTCCCTCTCCCCTTGTGGGAGAGGCACAACAAACATCCCCTCTCCCCTTTGGGGAGAGGGTCAGGGTGAGGGGTGAATAACATTACTTATTTCATTTGTATCAGCAATTATCCCTGCCACCTTCCTTGCAGTATACACGCACGACTCTATACATGGCAAACGATAAAAATCGCCAACAACATACAAATTCGGAATCGGCGTTAATACATCCCTTAGACTGCTCTTCGGAGGGATGAGTGTGATTGCAGGCGACCAGCCGACCTTTGGCAAAATCTTCACCTTGCCAAATACCTTTTCAACATCACCTTTTGGGTGATACAAAAAAATACCGCATATTGAGCGGCCGTCGGGAAGGCGCTTCACCTCACCGCCATGAACACCATGAGTGTTATTGTATTTTGAAAAGAGCAGCACATCATAAGGATTAAACTGAGGGCATTTAGCCTCAAAGATTAGTCCCCTTGTTTTTGTAATTGGTATCTGGAAATCTATGCCTGGGACAATCTTATTGAGGCTCGACTGTCCTGTGGCAAAGATGCAGTAGTCGTAGTTTTTCTTAACTAACGCAGCCTTACCTTTCTCTTCAAGGACAACTGAGAAGCCGCCTCTTTTGTTCTGCTTTACCTCTTTTACAGATGTATTGAGCCTTACAGAATCATTCAGTTTATTATGGAGTTCATCTGTAACAGCAGACATCCCTTTTACAGGCACACGAAGCTCTGTATCACCATAAGCAAAAAGAAAAAGCCCATGGTCAGCAGCAATATGCGGCGGATCAATGTAGCCAAAGCTTGAAAATGGCTGGACAATATAATCAATGAGT
>CAKKST010000051.1 GCA_919903585.1 Nitrospiria bacterium
AGCAAGGGAGCATATGCTGAATACACTTGAAGGCTCTGCAGGAGGGTTTGGGATAGGAGGTGGTGGCTGTGGCTGCAATTAGGAAATTATCTGGAGCAAAGGGCGAGGCAGCGCCTCGCCCCTACATTGCCGTTCTTGTATTAATCATCATGCTACTTAGTTTTTTCTTGCCGGAAAGCATAATGGCAGAGGAATATGTATCTACAGACATCAACTATTATAAGTTTGACGGCCTTACTATACTTAAACCAATGATTACGCTGAACAAAGATTTATCCTTGAACACATCTATCCTTCTAAGGGTAACGTTGGATAATATAGAGACCCAGACAACAACTGTTGATGCAGTGTCAGGCGCTACAAAGACAACCACCTCTACATCAAATACAAAAGATGAGGATAATAGAAAGAATCTTACCTTTGGCGTAACCCATGCAATCAGCTTATACAAGATTGATGTAGGCTACGATTACAGCAGGGAAAAGGACTATACTTCGCAGACGCCGTCTATCCAGCTTTCAAGGGACTTCTTTGAGAGAAACACCACATTGGCCATTGGTTACAGCCACAACTTTGACAATGTTATGGGAAAATATATGTCAAAGGCACAGGATAAAGATGTTAACAATTATTCAATATCGATAACACAATTTATCTCACCAATTACTGTTGCGCAGATAGGTTATACATATTCCCATGCAGCAGGCTATCTTGGCACAGGAAGCAGGAAGGTTGCCTTATCCGGAGGCGGCGAGAGCGATGAATATCTGCCTGATTCAAGAAAGCGAGATGCTGTAGGCGTCCGCCTTGCCCAGTATATCCCCCTCCCTTTTCTCCCTCCCCCTATCGGGGGAGGGGAGGGTGGGGGCGCAGTTCATCTTATATACAGGTGGTACAGGGATGACTGGTGGATAAAGTCAAATACCTATGGCATCCAGTATTATCAGTATGTCGGCGAGAATACATACATTCGGCTTGAATACAGGTATTATGCGCAGGACAAGGCATTTTTCTATAAAGACAGCTATGCAGGGAGCGAGCAGTTTATTACATCATCTAATATTTACAGCGAGCTTCATTCCCATCTCTATGGCGTTAAGCTTGTACACTATCTTAAATCGCCAAACATAAGCACAGAGGTAAAGTACGAGCGCTATCGCCAGTCCACAGGTTTAGACGGCGATATATTTATGTTTGGTGTAAAATATCACTTCTAATATTACAGGGGCGTGGCATTCCACGCCCCTGTAATATTATCTTCCATTTTATTATCTGATTGTTCTTTTCCTTATATAGGGAATTCAATACATTTGTGTCATTGTCATAGCAGTTTTGCTTATGGAATTTAAATAGCAAGAATGGGAAGATTTTTTCTTAAAATAGGAAAATAAATACCATTCCCAAATAACTACCTTTAAATGATAGATTCGCTAATATATTGAAAATAAAAGAAAAATAAAAAGATTATCTTATTACGCAAGGACTGGCACAGAGATTGCTTATTTATATAGATGGGTGGTAGGGGTGTATGGCCGTACGCCCTTACTTGTAGGGGCAGGCCTCTGGCCTGCCCTTCTTTAAAGCACGGCTATTATTTAGGGTAGATGAGTAAATGGGTATATGGGTAGATGGGTTGTAGGGCAAGGCTTTAGTCTTGCGATTGCTAAAGTGAGAAAATAATGTAGGCACGGATTTATCCGTGCAAATAATGGTGAGAGAAGCAGCACGGTTTAAACCGTGCCTACAAAAGACTCCCCTCTCCCCTTGTGGGAGAGGGCAGGCTTGCCCCATTTACAAATTTCCCTACCTCCCCCTTTACTAAAGGGGGATACAGGGGGATTATCTGGGGAGGGCATGGGTTAGAACATATTGCAATTCCAAACATCTTGACATTGTAGCCACATTATTATAAACTTGTATATACAATATTTAAGGAGGTTATATTATGCAAACCCTGTCAAAAAAGATAGCCAAGCATTTCAGATTAAATCAGGATTTAATTAGAAGTGCAAAAAAGATACTCGGTTCAAAGACCGAGACTGAAACAATAGAATCAGCCCTGACTGAGATAATATATCAGGAGAAGATGAGGAGATTTATTGAGCAAACAGGTAAGGAGTTCAAATTTGAGGGGCTTAATTGAGGCAAAAGACCATTCTTGACACATCTTTTCTCATAGAGCATTTCAGAAAAGGCACAGTTCAGGATATATTTTTAAAACTAAATAGATATTACCATATTTCATTCAGTTCAGTGGTTTTGATGGAGCTTCTTTCAGGTGCATTTGACAGGAAGGAGCGAAGGCTCATTGAACAGATTAGAAATAATTTTACAGTAATAACAGTAGCAGAAAGGCTATGGTATGTTGCAGGGGATGTAATGTTAAAATTAAGGCAGGATAAAAAGATTGACCCATTAAGAATCAAAAGCCTTCTTGCAGATATACTTATTGCTGTATCTGTAAGAGAAATTGGTGCGGTTTTGATTACAAAAAACGAAAAGGACTTTAAACTGATCAGAGAGATAATGGATTTTAAATATATAGTTGTTTAATCGCTGGAGACACTTTCCCCTTTGCCAGAAGATAGCCCCTAAAAATTTCTTTATGTAGGCGAATAACCCGTGATCTTTCTTTATTCTCAAAATGACACAGTACTGCATCCATGACCATCTTTTTGAGTTTATCAAAGTTATCGGCCTCGGTAAAAATTGAGTAACCTAATGCTCTGGCTTCGTAGCCCCCTTCAGGGGATTCCTCTACAAAAAAATGATCTCCTTCTCCATACGGGCTCCTTTTTAGTTAGGGGGAGGACAAGAGGGTCGCATCTTTAAATATAAGTTTTTGGTCTTTCTATCTTTTTTCCTTGAAACATGAATTATTGTTTTAAAACAGGCTGACCATCTTAGCCTATAGTGAATTAGTTTTGCTGAATTTTTATCTCCAAGGCAAAATTATTCGCCAATTTTTTTGCTTAAGAGCAAAAAAGTTTGCAAACTGAATGTATTGGTTGTATAATTAAAAACATGCTGAGAGATAGGTATTTAACACCGAATATTGTTGAAGACCTGAAGGAAAAGATGGTCTTTGTTGGAGGGCCGCGGCAGGTAGGGAAGACCACCCTGTGCCGGGATTTTGTTGCCTCGTTCTTTAAAAGGCACGCTTATTACAACTGGGACAATAGGGCAGACAGGAAAGATATACTTAAGGCAGCCTGGCCTGCTGACGCAGAACTTCTAATATTTGATGAACTGCACAAATACAAGGCATGGAAAAACCTTATTAAGGGGGAGTATGACAAACTCAAAAACAAGTACAGGTTCATTGTCACCGGCAGTGCAAGGCTCAATTTATACAGGCGCGGGGGCGACTCACTCCAGGGGAGATACCATTATTACCGCCTTCATCCGTTTTCACTTGCTGAAATAACGAAAGGCTCAGTAAAGGCCTTGCCTTTTAAGGAATTATTTTTTTCAGGGGATTTCTTTCCGAATGAATTGGAGAGCTTGCATATTTACGGCGGATTTCCTGAGCCCTTTATAAAGCAGAGGCAGAGGCATTTGCGAAGGTGGCACAATGAAAAGATAGAGCGGATGTTCCGTGAGGATATTCAGGATTTGCAGGTCATAAGAGACATTGGCAGCATGAAGCTTTTAAGCGACATTCTGCCTGCAAAAGTAGGGTCTTTGCTGTCAGTAAATGCAATCCGTGAAGACCTGGAGGTAAGTTACAGGGCTGCGGCGCACTGGATTGATGTGCTGGAGTCGTTTTATTACCACTTCAGGATATATCCTTATGCTGGGAAAAGGATCCGCTCATTAAAAAAAGAGCCCAAGCTTTATCTGTGGGACTGGTCGGAAGTAGAGGATGAAGCAGCAAGGTTTGAGAATATGATAGCATCCCATCTCTTGAAGTTCGTTCATTTCCTTGAGGATTACGAAGGGTATAAGGCTGAACTTTATTTCTTGCGGGATGTGGATAAGCGGGAGGTGGATTTTATAGTAACCATCGACCAAAAACCCTGGTTTGCAGTGGAGGCAAAGGCATCTGACGACCGATTATCACCGTCTCTGCTATATTTCAAGGCGAGGTTAAAAATCCCTTACCTATACCAGGTGTTGAAAAAGGAAGGGATTGACAAACTGGAAAAGGGAGCGCGGATTATCTCGGCGAGCAGATTTCTTGCCTCGCTGATTTAGCCATGAAGACAAGAGAGTCGTGTTTTGAAATATAAGTTTTTTGGGAAAGGAAAATAGAGGAGCGCTCCCCACATTTCTAAAGCAGGGGGTTCAAGATTTTGAACCTCTGCAAAAAAAAGAAAACAGCGACTGGTCTTGAATTTTGCTACAAGGGGCTGGCATTACCGTCCCTTCTTTTTTTGCCTAATCCGATTTATACATTATTATACCTCCCCTTATAATGTTTCAATCCAATTATAGGAAATATCCTTGACACAGGTTGATTACAGGTGATAAGATTAATTACAGATGATGTCAATGGTTATTGAAAAGCCCTTGAATAAATTGATAATTTTTCTTGCCACAGGATTTTACGCAGGCTATATCCCCATTGCCCCGGGAACAGCAGGCAGCCTTGTTGGCATTGGGTTATATCTCCTATTAAATGGACTCTCCATCGCCTATTATCTGCTGATTATTTCTTTCCTTTTTATTTTTGGCGTCTACATCTCAAATGAGGCAGAGGCATTATTGAAAAAGAAGGATCCTTCCCATGTTGTATTTGATGAGATTATTGGTATGCTTGTAACTATGATCCTTATCCCCGCTGGGATTGGATGGATAGTTGCAGGTTTTTTCCTTTTCAGGTTCTTTGATATTTTAAAACCCTATCCCATAAGAGATATAGAAAAGAGGATGAATGGCGGCCTTGGAATCATGCTTGATGATGTTGCAGCAGGGATTTATGCGAATGTCCTGCTTCAGGGTGTAAGGCTCTATGTGGGTTGAGATTGTCTCTGTAGGCTCAGAGCTTCTTTCATGGGATAAGGCAGAGACGAATTCATTATATCTTTCAAAACAGCTAAAGTTCCTCGGATTAGAGGTTCGCTACAAATCAATTGTTGGCGATATTGAATCTGATATTGAAGCCACCCTGATAACAGCAGCAGGACGCTCTCCTTTTGTAATTGTAACCGGCGGCCTTGGGCCAACAGAGGATGACTTAACAAGAAAGGCTGTTGCCAAGGCATTAAAAAGGGTGCTTGTTTTATCTGATGCGCTCATTGAAAAGATAAAGACCCGTTTTGAGGCGATGGGAAAGGAGATGCCAAAGAATAATGAAAGGCAGGCCCTGATACCTAATAAGGCAATTATAATTGATAATCCTATTGGCACAGCGCCCGGCTTTGCACTGGAGCATAATAAAAGCCTTGTAATATGCCTGCCCGGTGTTCCAAGTGAGATGCAGAGGATGTTTGAGGATGGTGTTTTGCCTCTGATAAAGGGCAGGATAGAAGGCCCCGGAACTATTGAGGCAAGGATTATCAGAATCTGCGGCATTGCAGAGGCTAAGATAGACGAGATAATCGGGGATCTGTATGCAGCAGAAAGGGGTGTTAGAATCGGCCTGACTGCTGATGAATATGGTGTGGATGTAAGGATAACATCAGCAGGATTATCTGATGCAGAGGCGGCAAAACGGGTGGATGAATTAAAGGAGAAGATTGCTGCAAGATTAAAGGACAATATCTATAGCTTTAATGAAGAGGCAATGGAGGCGCTTGTTGTCAGGTTGTTGAAGGAAAAGGGCGCAAGGCTTTCGGTTGCTGAATCTTGCACAGGCGGGCTTATCCAGAAGAGGATAACAGATGTCTCAGGAAGCTCTGCCTGTTTTGAGATGGGGGTTGTGTGCTACAGCAATGAGGCTAAGATACAGGTATTAAGGGTTCCATCTAATATGATAAAAGAGTATGGGAGTGTGAGCTCGCAGGCGGCAATGGCAATGGCAGATGGGATAAGAAGGATTGCAGGCACAGGATACGGCCTCAGTATAACAGGCATTGCCGGCCCTGAAGGCGGCACGGAAAAAAAACCTGTGGGACTTGTATATATTGCCCTTTCAGAAAAGGGGAAGGAGACAAGGTGCAAGGGTTACAATTTCACAGGCAGCAGGGAGATGATAAGGAAGAAGGCGTCGCAGATGGCGCTGGATATAGTTAGAAGGGCGATATTAAGTAATTAATTATGATTCGTTCTTTTATTGCAATTGAGATACCTGATGAATTAAAAAATGATGTGCTGGAAATACAGAAGAGGTTTAAGGCAGTCAGCGCTGATGCAAGCTGGACAAGGACAGATGGGATACACCTTACGCTGAAATTTCTGGGGAATGTTGAAGAGAAGAAAATAGAAGATATAAAGAGGATTCTTGAAGAGATTGCGAGAGGCACGCAGCGCATTAAGATAAAAATAGGAGGTGTGGGTGCATTCCCAAACCAGAAGATGCCGAGGGTGCTCTGGATTGGTATAAGAAACGAGGATGGCGCACTTGAGGGGCTTTATAAAAGGATAGATGCAGAATTATCAGAAATGGGTTTTGAGAAGGAGGACAGGGATTTTAAACCGCATCTTACACTCGGCAGGATGAGGTCGCAAAAGGGAAGGGAAGGTATTATTAAGTTATTAGAGGAGTCCAAAGATAAAGAGTTAGGTGTATTTATAGCATCAGACATGAGATTAGTAAAGAGTGAACTGCAGCCGCAGGGTGCGGTGTATACAGAGCTTGGAAGGTTTGGCTTTACAGGGTAATTGGAATTGAGGAGTAGGTTTATGAATCGGTGAATGGGAGAAAATGTCTCCGTTTCAGACTTGCTGCATGATTAAACATTACATTGAAGGAGGGGTGCAAAATGGCGGACAAGGATAAATTAAAGGCATTGGAACTTACAATCTTACAGATAGAAAAGCAGTTTGGGAAGGGTTCTATAATGAGGCTCGGCGCGGATGAGGTGATATCTGATGCCCCTGTGATACCAACAGGCTCGTTGGGACTTGATATCGCGCTTGGTATCGGCGGCGTGCCGAAAGGAAGGGTGATAGAGATATTCGGGCCTGAGTCATCAGGCAAGACAACCCTGACCCTGCATATTATTTCAGAGGCGCAGAAGGCAGGAGGCTCTGCTGCCTTTATTGATGCAGAGCATGCGCTGGATGCGAATTATGCGAGGAAGCTTGGCATAAAGACAGAGGAGCTTTTGATCTCACAGCCTGATACAGGGGAGCAGGCGCTTGAGGTTGCAGAGATGCTGGTTCGCAGCGGGGCAATTGACATTATTGTTATAGACTCTGTTGCGGCCCTTGTGCCAAAGGCAGAGATTGAAGGTGAGATGGGAGACGCCCACATGGGGCTTCAGGCAAGGCTTATGTCTCAGGCATTGAGAAAGCTTACAGCAGTGATAAGTAAATCGCAGACAACAGTTATCTTCATTAACCAGATAAGGATGAAGATAGGCGTGATGTTTGGGAATCCTGAGACAACAACAGGAGGCAATGCCTTGAAATTCTATTCTTCTGTAAGGCTTGATATTAGAAAGGTCTCTGCCATAAAAGATGGGGAGGAAGTAACAGGAAACCGTGTGCGTGTGAAGGTTGTTAAGAACAAGGTTGCGCCTCCATTTAAGCAGGCAGAGTTTGATGTGATGTTTAATGAAGGCATCTCAAAGATCGGCGAGATAGTTGACCTTGGCGCGGAAAAGGGTATAATTGAAAAGAGCGGCGCATGGTAT
>CAKKST010000052.1 GCA_919903585.1 Nitrospiria bacterium
GAGTCTTTCAAAAAGACGCAGGACAGAAGGACATATAATACCCTTATCAGGAATTATAATATTTCATTAAATGAGATGGAGAGTGCGAAGAAGGAATTTTTGCTGTATTATGATGATGCAGCCAGTCTAAGCGCCTTGCTTATCTCGCTGGACAAGGTATCATCAGGCATAGCCCCCGGCCTGAGCAGGCATACAGGGATTATCCTTGATGCATCAAATAAAATAAAAGAGGATATTGCAAGATTAATAAATAATATTGAGGTTGAAAAGGCATTCTTAATGAATGTGAAGGGATAGTTGTATGTATATGTCATTGTTGTTTATAATCCTTCTTTTGCTTTCAGGAGAGTCCTTTGCCGAGGCAACCTTTGAGCCGCCTGTAAGAATTAACGACGATCCGCTGCAAATAAATTTTCATGACACCTATTCATCAGGTCAGCGAAGTATTGCTGTTAAAGGTAAAAATGTAGCCATTGTTTGGAATGATATTCGCAATGGCAATAATGATGTTTTCTTTTCATTCGCCGGTGATGGCGGCAAGACATTCTCAAAAAACATCCGCGTTAATGATGATAACAAGGGCGGCAATCAGTGGTATGCCGAAGTTGCTTTGGATGAAAAAGGTATAGCCTATGTGGTCTGGGAGGATGATAGAGACGGAAAGGGCAATATCTATTTTGCAAAAAAAGAGGAGAAGAAAGAAGGTTTTACAAAAAATATACCTGTCAGCCCTGATGCAAAATCAGAACAGGGAGGGCCTGCGATTGCAGTTGATAAAAAAGGAACAATCTATCTTGCATGGCATGACAATAGAAATGGCAATAATGATATATCCCTTGCAAAAAGCAGGAATGGCGGAAAGAATTTTGAAAAGCCGGTTCGGGTTGATGATACTGGTAATGATGTCAGTGATCAAATCTATCCAACAATTGCAGTTGATGATAAGGATAACGTGTATGCTGCATGGTATGATTATAGAAACGGAAACTCAGATATCTATTTTACAAAGAGCAATGACGGCGGAAGGACATTTAGCAAAAGCATTAAGGTTAATTTTGGCGAGGATGAAAAAGAAAAGACTGGCCAGAACAGCCCGAGTATTGTGACTGATGGCAAAGGCGGAGTCTATCTTACATGGGAGGATAAAAGAAATCCTAAGACAGGGAGCGATGTGTATTTTACAAGACTGACTGATGCGGGTGATTCCTTTGAGAAGAACATCCATATTGATGATGAGGATGCGGAAAACAGCAGCCAGAACTATCCCAGCATTGCTGTGAATGAGAAGGGAATTATTGTTATTGCATGGGACGATGGCCGCTCAGGTTTTTCTGATATCTATTTATCTTATAGCAATGATGGCGGAAAGAGTTTTAGTAAGAACCTCGGCTTAGGTATTAGCAATGGCAAACACAGGACAGCGCCATCTGTTGCTGTTGATGATGAAGGAAATATTTATCTGATATATCAGGAGTGGGAGAAAGACAAGAAGGGAAATGATATTTATTTTGTTAAAGGCAGGATTAAATTTCCTTTGGTATCAGATGGATTCTGATGATGGGGATCCGGGGTTTGCAATTTTTATTGACTTATCACCATCACTGGCTAAAATATTAGATATGCCTATATTAAAATGTTATTTCCTTCTTTTATTTTTTATCGTCATCAGTTGTTCAAGCTATAATGCTTCTGACACCCCTGATACATTAAGACTAAACCTCAGCGGGGAGCCGCCGACCTTGGACTGGACACTCGCTACTGACAGCACCTCCTTTC
>CAKKST010000053.1 GCA_919903585.1 Nitrospiria bacterium
ATGCTAAAGCTGCTTAAACAGGATTAATATGAATATCGTTACAACAAAAGGCCTGACAAAATATTACGGCGACTTAAAGGCAGTGGACAATATTGACTTTGAGATTGCAAAAGGAGAGTGCTTTGGCTTTCTCGGCCCAAATGGAGCTGGAAAGACAACAGTGATGGGCATAATCTACTGCTTCATGCCGCCGAGCGCTGGAGATGTCAGGGTCTTTGGCATGGATGTAAATAAAAACCCTGGTGAGATAAAGGCAAGGATAGGTGTGATGCCGCAGGAGGATAACCTTGACCCTGATTTTTCAGTACTTGAAAATCTGATTGTCTATGCAAGATATTTTGATATCCCTAAGAAGGACTCTTCAAAGATTTCATGGGAGCTTCTTGATTTTGTGGAGCTGAGGCAAAAGGCAGATGTAAACATAAAAGACCTCTCTGGCGGGATGAAGCGCAGGCTCCTCCTTGCGAGGGCGCTGGTGAATAATCCTGAACTGCTGATACTTGATGAGCCAACAACAGGACTTGACCCGCACAGCAGGCTCTCTGTATGGGAAAAACTAAGGCAATTAAAATCAAAAGGCACAACACTCATACTCACAACGCATTATATGGAGGAGGCAGAAAGGCTCTGCGACAGGGTGGCGATTATGGACTCAGGCAGAATTGTTGCCATTGACTCGCCATCAAGTCTTATGGAAAAACATGGCGGAAATCTTGAAACAGTTTATTTAAAACTCACCGGCAGACGGCTTGAGGCTTAACACAAAATTATCTCCCCTCCCTTGACGGGAGGGGACAAAGGGGAGGGTGAAGTTTATATATTATGAGGCTTAAAAAGGCGTTCAGGGTGTGGCAGTAATTGTTATGGAAAGAATGGGTGTTTTGGTGTAGAATAGGCAGCAAAAAATTTAACTTAAAAGGCCTTCCTATGGTTAAACAGAAAAAGAGTCAAAGCAAAAATAAAACCAATAGCGGGAATCTCAGAGGAAATCAAAGCGTACGGCTATGTCCTCACACATGGCAGATATGTCGGCGCTGAGGAAATTGAAGATGACGACGAACCCTTTGATGAAAAGATGAAACAGCTTGTTTCACAATTGGAAGGGCAGTTTGCAGAGAGTGGAAGGCTTGAGACATTAATAAAAAGGAATTTTAAAGAGCTTGGATATGGTGAATAGAAAAAAACAAAAACAAGAAAAGCCTGAAATTGTGCAACAACCTCTTGCACAATTGATAAAATCGCCGTCAGGTTATGCGAAGTTGCTTGAAGACCTGAAGACAAAAATTCGTTCTGCTCAAATAAGAGCAGGACTTGCTGCAAACAGGGAATTAGTCCTACTCTATTGGGAAATTGGACGGCAGATTCTCCAACGCCAGCGGAACGAAGGATGGGGTTCAAAGATTATAGACCATTTGGCCCATGACCTTAGCAGAGAATTCCCTGAAATGAAGGGCTTTTCGCCACGCAATCTCAAATACATGCGGGCATTTGCTGAAGCGTATCCTGACAAACAATTTGTGCAGCAGCTTGCTGCACAAATTCCATGGTTCCATAGCTGTGTCATTATGGATAAGGTTCGTATCCCCTCCGAACGTGAATGGTACATCCGTCAAACTATTCAGCATGGATGGTCTCGTAATATCCTTGTCCATCAAATAGAAAGCGGTTTGTATCACAGACAAGGTAAGGCATTAACCAATTTTGACCGTACTCTGCCTGCGCCTCAATCCGAGCTTGCCCAGCAGATTCTTAAAGACCCGTATGTTTTTGACTTTCTCAGTATAGGTAAAGAGGCAAAAGAACGGGATCTGGAAAAGGCCCTTCTTGAGCAAATCAGATTATTTCTGCTGGAACTTGGTGTTGGATTTAGCTTTGTCGGCAGTCAATACCATCTTGAGGTTGGGGGGGAGGATTTTTATATTGACCTGCTGTTTTATCACCTTCGCCTGCGTTGTTTTGTGGTTATTGATCTCAAGATTGGAGAATTCCAGCCCGAATATGCGGGCAAAATGAATTTCTATTTATCAGCAGTTGATGATCTGTTGCGCCACAGAGACGACCATCCGAGTATCGGTATAATCCTGTGCAAAACCAAAAACAAGGTGATTGCGGAATATGCCCTGCGTGATACCAGAAAACCGATTGGCGTCTCAGGATACAAACTCACAGAGACCTTGCCGAAGAATCTTAAAGGCGAATTGCCGAGCATTAAAGAACTGCAGGGGTCTATTTCAGCTTCTTCTTTTATATCAGGCACAATTACATTAACTAAAGGGAAATCTGGAGGCAATTGACTTTCTGAAAAAAAAGTTGGAGCAAAGTAATTATGCGGTGAAAATTTATAAAATGGAAAATTTGAAGGTCTTGCCCTCGCCGCTACCCGTGACGCCTTGGGGGGAGATAAGGGGGAAGGATGCGGAGAGATTTGTGGAGGAGATTTGAGGATTAAGAGCGCCTTCAGGGTCTGGCAGAGGCACCTGAAGGTTTATACAAAACTTTATAAATCAAGCA
>CAKKST010000054.1 GCA_919903585.1 Nitrospiria bacterium
GCCGACAGCCTTTAGCTCTCTCGCAGTAATCTCGCCAAAGGAATAGGCAAGTTTTACAGAATCGCCTTTTCCGATTGCAGCATTCCCCGGAAATTGCGTAAAGGGCTTTGGCAGCCTTGAGACCTTTCCGCCCTCCTGATCAACAGAGATAAAGAGAGCCGTTCTTGCCATCTTTTGCAGGCTGTTGCAGAGCCGTGCTGTCTGCTGCGGGTCTTTTATATTTCTGCTAAAGAGTATTATACCGCCGATGTGATATTCTTTGATAAGCTGTTCTATCTCCTTTGACGGAGTGTAGCCTTCAAAACCGCAGATCAACAACTGTCCAATCTTTTCTTCAAGATTCATGAAGCCTCCCTTTGCCATTATTATATGTTATACTAAGAATGCAAATCAAGGGAAACAAATAAAGGGTTGGGTTTTAAAGGTTGATTTTTAGCAAAGATGCCTCTATAATTTTAGCGCATGACTGAATACAAACAAAAAATAAAAGAGTGGCCGGAGGATGACAGGCCGAGGGAGAAGCTGCTTAAAAAAGGCGCTGCCGCACTTTCTGATTCCGAGATCCTCGGCATACTCATCGGCAAGGGGATGAGAGAGAAGACCGCTGTTGATTTGGGCAAGGAGCTTCTTAAAAAATATACTAACCTGCATAATCTCTCCGCAAGACAAATAGCAGAGTTTACTTCCCTTAAAGGGATTGGCCCTGCAAAGGCAGTTACAATCGCAGCAGCCTTTGAGCTTGCAAGAAGGGTTCATTCAAGACAGAACTCCCCACAGATTACATTCAAGTCCTCAAAAGATGTGGCAGACTACTATATCCCTTTAATGCGAGATTTGAAAAAAGAAATATTCAAGGTGGCATTGATGAACGGAACTAACAGGCTCATTAAGGACATAACCGTATCAGAAGGCATATTAAATGCAAGCCTTGTGCATCCGAGAGAGGTCTTCAGAGAGGCTGTGCTTGAGCCCACATCCGGGATAATCCTTGTACACAATCACCCAAGCGGGGACACAAAGCCGAGTGAAGAGGACATTAAAATTACGCGTCAGCTTGTTGAGGCAGGCAGGATCTTTGGCATAAAGGTATTAGACCATATCATTATTGCCAGAGATAGCTACAAAAGCCTTGCTGATGAAGGAATATTGTAACTGCATTGCAACTGCCAAGATAAAAAACAGAAAAGACAAGGGAATGCCTGAGAGAAGAAAGATGTGTAAAATTTGCATGTTGCCTTAATGTAAAGTTTGACTTTTAGTTTAGTATTACATAAAATATAGGTAATACTGTTTTGGAGGTAGGAAAATGTCAACAATAACAAAAAAGGGTCAGGTGACCATACCTAAGCCATTTAGGGAAAAATTTCACATTAAGGAAGGAGATAGCCTTATTTTTGAAATAAAGGACAACCTTTTGGTTTTAAAGAAAAGTGAAAGAAAATCAATACTAAATCTTGCCGGAATTGCAAAAGGAAGGAAAGTGGGAGTTGGAGATGAAAGAGAATATACCAAAAAGGCCGTCTCAAAGAAGATTGCCAAAGAAGGATTAAAGAATGGATGAGCCTATTTTTGTTGACACCAATGTTTTTCTAAGATTTTTTGTAAGGGATGTAGAATCCTTTTATCAGAAGGCAAAGGAGCTGTTTGAAAAGGCAGAAAACGGCGAGGAAAAACTTGAAACAAGCGATCTTGTGATTGCTGAGATTGTTTGGGTTCTTGAATCATATTATAATTTTTCAAGATCAGAAATAACCGAGGTAATTGACACGATCCTTGAAACAAAAAATATCCGGGTAGCTAACCATGCAAGGATAAAAGAGGCAATTGTGCTTTATGCATCGGACAGAATGGATTTTATTGACGCCTATAATATTACTTATATGAAATCAAAGGATTATAAAAGAGTTGCGACTTTTGATATAAAACATTTTAAAAATATAAAAGAAATAATGCTAATTTGGTGAGAATTTAATGTGAGCTAATGACACAGATAACGGAAGATACCTTTGAACAGCTTCTCCAAATCTTTATTAATAAACCATCACCTATTGACCTTCGTGAGGCTGCCTTTATTGATCCCTATGGCATGGTCGGCATACTTGAGATTGGCGAGCTTCTAAAAACAAGTGGAATTCATAAAACCCTTTACCTTCCTGAATCAGAAGAGGTTATCAAATACCTTGAAAGGATGGACTTCTTTAGGTTTGCTGAGAAATATTTTAACTTGTCTAATCCCCCCTCACCCCCCTTTAGTAAAGGGGGGATGGGGGGATTTTTGAAGAAAAAATATCTGAGAAGCCCTGACTCTGATGTCCTGCTTGAAATCACACCAATAGAAAAATCAGACGACATCCACTTTATTGTTGGGAAGGTAAAAGGCCGCGCCCATTCAATACTAACAAGACACCTTCACTATGATGAAAAGGCAATCAATGGCTTTATCGTGGCCATCTCAGAGGTCTGCCAGAACATCATTGAGCATAGCGAGACAAAGGGGTTTGTGGGGATTCAGAAATATCACTTCCAGAACATAAATAAAAATGTTGTAAAGATTGCAGTTATGGACATTGGCATTGGATTTAAAAAATCCTTATCAGAGAGATTTTCATTAAAAG
>CAKKST010000055.1 GCA_919903585.1 Nitrospiria bacterium
CCTTTATAGAGACATTGTCCTTTGTAATTACATCCTGCGGCGGGACATCAAAGGCGACTGTCCTTAAGCTCACTGTTATCATCTTATCAATAAAGGGAATAAGGATTATAAGGCCGGGTCC
The DNA here is from genome assembly GCA_919903585.1 of Nitrospiria bacterium. GTDB lineage: Bacteria > Nitrospirota > CAKKRA01 > 9FT-COMBO-42-15 > 9FT-COMBO-42-15 > JACPZJ01. The sequence continues at coordinate 122 of CAKKST010000055.1, forward strand.
CTTCACCCCTATCAGCCTCCCAAGCCTGAATATAACACCCCTCTCATATTCATTGAGAATTTTAATGGCAACGAATAAGAATAAAACCACCAGTGCAATAATTATAACTAATGGACTAAAAAGATTTATCATATTTACCTCCTTTTTACCTTTAACAGCAGACCCTCTGCCTCTATTATTTCTATCTCCTCACCTGCTTTTATCTCCTCATCACTCCTTGCATCCCATATCTCGCCCTGCACAAAGATTTTGCCTTTGGGTTTAATATCTGTATTTGCTGTGCCAATGGCGCCAATCAAGCCCTCCTTTCCTGTTGTCGGCTGCCTCTTGTGCGCCTTTATAACAAGGGATATGGCAATTGTAAAGAAGAGGGCAGTCATTAATACTGCGGGTATTATTACTCTCCATGAGATTTGTAAAAATTCATATGGGCTGTCAATGAGCATTAATGAGCCTATGGACATGGATATTATACCACCAATTGTAAGAAGTCCATAGCTTGTAACCTTTACCTCTGCAATAAATAATATAATTGCAAGCAGTATGAGCATCAGGCCTGCATAATTTATAGGCAGTGTCTGTAAGCCATAAAAGGCAAGTATCAGGAATATGCCGCCAACAACACCGGGGAATATTGCGCCCGGCGATGAGAGTTCAAAGAATATCCCATAGATGCCGAGTATTAATAATATGTACGCCACATTCGGGTCTGCAAGTAACCGCAATATCTTTGTGCGAATGCCCATCTCAATATTGTTTATCTTTGCGCCTTTTGTATTAAGTATCACCTCGCCCTTTTCTGTAATCACCTTTTTTCCATCAACCGCTGTCAGCAGTTCATCAATATCCTTTGCAACCAAATCTATCACCTTTAATTTTAATGCCTCCTCTGCTGTAACAGAGACGCTTTTTCGCACTGCATCCTCTGCCCACTGCTCATTTTTGCCCCTCTTTTGTGCAATGCCTTTAATATATGCCGCTGCATCATTCTCTATCTTTGCCGCCATATCCTTTTTTACATCATCGCCGCCTATACCCACAGGATGTGCTGCGCCGATATTTGTGCCCGGCGCCATTGCAGCAATATGTGCAGACATGGTTATAAATGTGCCGGCAGAGGCCGCCCTCGCACCGCTCGGTGAGACATATACAATTACAGGTATCTCTGAGGCAATAATATCCTTTACTATTGCCCTCATTGACTGGTCAAGGCCTCCGGGTGTATCAAGCCTTATTATTAAGGCTGCTGCCTTTCTTTCTGTGGATTCTTTTATAGACTTGGCAATAAATTCAGCAGCCGGCGGATTGATTATTCCATCGTATTCAAGGACATCAATCTGGGGACTGCTGGCTGAGGGCGCTGCTGCGATCCCTAATAAAAAGAAAAGGGGTATCAACACCTTGATGTATCTTTTAATTGGCATTAAACTCTCCGAATTATTATTTTCAGACTTGTTTGAAATTTGAGATTTGAAATTTATGATAATGATAGCCCTTTTTTAGCCTTTGTGTCAAGAAAATCGCACAATTGCTGCAAAGGAATCGGGTTTAAGACTTGCACCGCCAACCAGCGCGCCGTCTATATCATCCTGAGCCATCAGGTCCTTTATATTCTCCGGTGTAACGCTCCCGCCATAAAGTATCCTGATCCCATCCGCCGCTTTATCGCCTGCCTTCTTTCTTATGAAATCCCTTATAAACCTGTGCGCCTCCTGCGCCTGCTGAGGGGTTGCTGTCTTGCCTGTTCCTATTGCCCACACAGGTTCATAGGCAATAACAATCCTGCTAATATCGCTCTCTAAGAGGTCTCTCAGACCGCCCTTCAACTGCCTGCCAATCACAGCCATTGTCCTATTCTCTTCACGCTCCTTCAGGATCTCGCCAATACAAAAGACAGGTGTAATCTCGTAGTTTAAGGCAGTCTTGATCTTTTTATTCACTGTATCATCTGTCTCTCCAAAATATTGCCTCCTCTCAGAGTGGCCGATTATACAGTAACCGCAGCCTATCTCCTTTAGCATCAGCGGAGAAATCTCCCCTGTATATGCGCCCTTCTCCTCCCAGAAGATATTTTGGGCAGAGAGTTTTATTATGGTATCCCTTATTGCATCACCCGCTGCAGAAAGCGCTGTAAAAGGAGGCGCAATCACTATCTCAACACCCTTCACATTGTCTATCAGCTTTATAAATTCAGGGCAGAATGCGCGGGTCTCGGAGGTGGTCTTATTCATCTTCCAGTTGCCGGCAATTATTGGTATTCTCATAATTTTATAATTTCCTATCTGCGAGGGCTGTTAAGCCCGGCAGCGGTTTCCCCTCCAGAAGCTGGAGCGCCGCGCCTCCGCCTGTTGAAACAAAGGAAAAGGCATCTGATATGCCTGCCCTGTGCGCCGCAAGGGAAGTATCACCACCGCCAACAATGGTTGTTGCATAGGAATCTGCAATGGTGCGCGCTATTGCAAAGGTGCCGCGTGAAAAGGCATCCATCTCAAAGACACCCATAGGCCCGTTCCATATAATGGTCTTTGCATTGGCAATGGCCTCAGCAAACAATTTTACAGATGCCGGGCCGATATCAAGGGCCTTCCAGCCCTTTGGAATCTCCTGTGTTGTAACTATCTTTGTCTCAGCGCCGGGGTCCATGCTTGTTGCAACAACGCAGTCAACAGGCAGATAGAATTTTACGCCCCGCTCCTGCGCCTTTTTTCTTATCTTGTTTGCAAACTCAAGCATCCCCTCCTCAACAAGCGAATCGCCAACCTCCTGGCCCATTGCCTTTATAAATGTAAAGGCCATGCCGCCGCCGATTATTACCTTATCAACCTTCTCGCCCAAGTTTTCTATCACGCCGATCTTGCCTGAGACCTTTGCCCCGCCGAGCACAGCAGCAAAGGGACGGACAGGATTTGCAACAGCGCCCTCAAGATATCCAATCTCCTTTTTCATCAGAAAGCCAGCAACAGCAACAGGGACATATTTGGTTATGCCAGATATGGATGAATGGTTTCTGTGCGCAGCGCCAAAGGCATCATTCACATATACATCGGCAAGTTTTGCAAGGGACTTGGAAAAGGCCTCGTCATTTGCCTCCTCACCGGAATGAAATCTCAGGTTCTCAAGAAGGAGCACATCCCCTGCCTTCATCTTTGCAACAATATCCTCCACCTCTTTGCCAACACAGTCATTTGCAAATATCACCTCTTTGTTAAGAAGCCTTTGAAGCCTCTTTGCAACAGGCACGAGACTGAACTGCTCAATCCTCTTCCCTTTTGGCCTGCCGAGATGCGAGCACAAAATCACCTTTGCGCCCTCATCTATGGCATAGTTTATTGTTGGCAGCGTAAACCTTATTCTCGTATCATCTGTGATATTCTGATTTCCATCAAGGGGGACATTAAGGTCTGCCCTTATAAAGACCCTCTTGCCCTTGATATCAACCTCTTCTATTGTCATCTTGTTATTGAGATACATCTCTTTACTCCTTAAAAATTCAAAAAGCAAATATCAAAAATCAAAAATACAACGCAAAATTTAAAGATAAAGAACAAACAATTTAAAGATTTTTGAATTTTGATATGTCATTTTACATTTTAATTTTTGCATTTTTATTTATATTCCCTTCTTCCCCATATACAGAATCAAATCTCTCAGCCTTGAGGCATAGCCGTATTCATTGTCATACCATGCAATGACCTTTACCATCCTCTTTTCAATAACCTTTGTTAGGTTGCCATCCACAATGGATGAATGAGGATTGTTGTTAAAGTCTATTGATACAAGCTCCTCATCCGTATATGCAAGTATACCCTTTAATGGCCCTTCTGCTGCCTTCCTTAATGCAGACTTTACCTCATCTTCTGTTACATCCTTTTCAACCTCGCAGACAAAGTCCACTACAGAGACATTTGGAGTCGGCACCCTGATGGCCATGCCGTCCACCTTGCCCTTTAATAACGGCAGGACAAGCCCCACTGCCTTTGCAGCTCCTGTTGTTGTGGGTATCATGGATACTGCTGCCGCCCTTGCGCGACGGAGGTCTTTATGCGGAAGGTCCAGTATCCTCTGGTCATTGGTGTAAGAATGAATCGTTGTCATGAGGCCGCGTTTAATGCCAAAGTTATCAAGTAGCACCTTTGCAACCGGCGCAAGGCAGTTTGTTGTGCAGGAGGCATTGGAGATGATGTGGTGTTTCTGCGGGTCATATACATTTTCATTAACACCCATCACCACTGTTAAATCAGGCTCCTTTGCAGGGGCAGAGATAATAACCTTTTTTGCGCCTGCAGTAATATGCTTCGCAGCGCCTACCTTATCTGTAAAGTAGCCTGTGGATTCCACAACGAAATCTACACCCATATCCTTCCATGGAAGCGCAGCAGGGTCTTTAACCGCAAGTATCTTTGATTCCCTGCCATTTACAATTATAGAGCCATCCCCTGTCTTTACATCAGCATCCACTATGCCATGAACAGAATCGTACTTTAAAAGATGCGCCAGCGTCTTTGCATCTGTAAGGTCATTGATAGCAGTAATCTCTATCTGATTATTCCCAATACAGGAACGAAGAAAATTCCTGCCGATTCGCCCAAAACCATTAATCCCGACTTTTATACCCATTTTTATCCTCCATGTTAGTAATAGAAATAATTATTGATAGTCTATAAAATCTTAGAAATAATACTGGTAGGCTGCTTAATTTTGAATAGATTATAGTTACAGGTGATAGAAAAGTCAATCAGAAATTCTTCAGCGTAACAAGGGGTTGCAACCCCTTGTTACTATATCCCTTTTCGCTCGGCAATAACATTTAGCATATCCTTATGTATCAGGCCATTGCTGGCAACAACATCCTTATTATAAATTGAGAACTTGCCGCCTTTTAAGTCAGTTATCATACCGCCAGCCTCTGCTATCCT
>CAKKST010000056.1 GCA_919903585.1 Nitrospiria bacterium
CCGCCAGCAGAACTAAAGATGGGGCATTAAGAAAAAGATTTTATTTCACCCCCCCCCCCCCCCTCCCATCAAGGGAGGGGGAACACCATGTAGGGGCAGGTCTCTGTGGCCTATTATACTCCGCCGAAGCAGCCGCTTTGGCTGCTAAGGCCGGGCCTGCCCTGTTCTTTCCCCATATTGATAGACACATACTTTCCATACGCTTATTATACAGTTAGGAGTCCTAACAAAAAACTTGCCAGTTACAAAGGCAATTTAATATAAATAATGGCCTGTCCGGCCTCTCCATGAAAAATACCTTGTTTAGCACGACTGTTTTTTAATATAATAATGGTCTCATAATAGTAGGAACAGGATTTTAGCTTTTATAAAATCTAACCAACCAAATTTTGTCATGCCCGAAGGCTTCTATCGGGCATCCAGAGCCTTCAAAATGGATTCCCGCTTAATACCTGCGGGAATGACAGCGTTGGGATGTTTTTGTTTTATGTCAATTCTATTTTGAGACTGTTAATAATATCTTAAAAGCATCTAATAACGAGGAGAGAATATCAGACCACTTTACGGAAATACCAATGGACTCAAATCGGGCATTGAGAGAAGGATAGAGCATGTCTACAGGAGAAAGATACCGCCTGAGATGGTTATTACACCTGAGCTTGCGCGGTATCTGACAGAGCTCTCACTTGAAGCAGGAAGGCAGATTGGCATACTTGCAGACAGGAAAGGCATAATCCAGTTTGTAATAGTCGGCTATGAAAAGGAGCTGCTCATACCTGATTTGTCAGACTTCCGTCTTGGCAGAAAGAGGCTGCGCGGTGTCCGGCTGATACATACACATCTTAAGGATGAACCCCTCTCGCAGGATGATTTGACTGACCTTGCAATGTTAAGGCTTGACATGATTGCTGCTATTGGTATGCTTGAGAATGGCCTTCCCGGAAATATCTATACAGCACATCTTTTGCCGCCTAATCCAGAAAAAAAGGTATATCAGGTTGATGAACCGCTGCCGTTTCATAGATACAATCTAAATTTTCAGGAATTTGTTTATTCATTGGAGGATGAGCTATCTAAAAAGGCAATTGGCTATGATGTCCGAGATAAAAGGGAGCGGGCAATACTTGTAAGCGCATCAACAAAGGGCAAGGCAGAGCAGGAGGAGTCCCTTGAAGAATTAAAAGAGCTTGCTCGTTCAGATGAACTTGTTGTTCTTGATACTATTGTTCAGAGGCCGCATCAGATAAATCCAAAGTATCTTCTTGGAAGCGGCAAGATAAAGGAGCTTATTATAACATCACTCCAGTTTGGCGCAGATATAATCATCTTTGATCAGAACCTCACGCCTGCGCAGGTAAAGGCGCTCGGTGAAATCACAGAGCTAAAGGTCATTGACAGGACACAGCTCATCCTTGATATCTTTGCGAGGAGGGCGCACAGCAGGGAGGGCAAGGTGCAGGTGGAGCTTGCACAGCTTAAATATCTCCTGCCAAAATTATCTGAAAGGAGCACAGCGCTATCAAGGCTGACAGGAGGCATCGGCGGAAGGGGGCCGGGTGAGACAAGGCTTGAGGTGGACAGGCGCCGCGTAAAAGACAGGATTTATAATCTTGAGAAAGAGCTTGAGTCGCTAAACAAGGGAAGAAGCCAGAGAAGGAGCAGACGAAGGGAGGCAAAGATACCGATTGTTTCAATAGTGGGATATACAAATGCAGGCAAGTCCACATTATTAAATGCACTTACAAATAGCAGTGTGCTGACACAGAACCTCCTCTTTGCAACGCTTGATACATCAACGAGGAGATTAAGATTTCCAAGGGAGAGGGAGGTAATAATCACAGACACGGTAGGTTTTATAAAAGATCTGCCAAAGGATTTGCTTACTGCCTTTCTTCCTACATTAGATGAGCTAAAGGATGCAGACCTCCTTTTGCATATTGTTGATATAAGCAATCCGAGGTTTGAACAGCAGATTGAGGATGTAAACAAAATATTAATGAGTCTTGAACTGGATAGAATTCCTCACCTTATGGTATTCAACAAGAAGGATAGGATAGAGCCCAAATTTGCAAAGGCAGTTGCAAAGAGGTATAAAGGTGTTGCCATATCTGCATTAGATACATCAACACTGATAGCGCTTCTTAATGAAATGGAGGTTTATTTGTGGAAAGGAGAACCTTTGCATCTACAACAACAAGCCCCTGAGGATATGCGATTACAGGATTAAGGTCTATTTCAGATATATCATTAACCCCGTTTAAAAGCTCTGAAATAGTTATTAATGCCTTTGCAATGGCATCTATATCAACAGGGGTACTGCCCCTAAAGCCTGTTAAGAGCGGATAACCCTTTATCTGCCTTATCATCTCCATCGCCTCATCCATGTTTACTGGCGCGATGCCAAAGGATACATCCTTCAAAAGCTCAACAAATATCCCGCCAAGCCCAAACATTACTGCTGGCCCAAACTGGGCATCCCTTATGCCGCCAATAATAATCTCTGTGCCCTTTTTTACCATTGCCTCAATAAGCACGCCTTTAATCATTGCGCCATTTGCCTTTTTTGCAATATCCTCCATCATTGTATCAAAGGCGCTATAGAGCTCATCCTTATTTTTGATGTTAAGTTTCACGCCGCCAACATCGCTCTTGTGAATAATATCAGGAGAGACAATCTTCATTGCCACAGGCCAGCCTATTGTATTTGCTGCATGAAAGGCATCGTCCTTATCCTGCGCAACAAAATGCTCTGGCACAGCAATGCCAATGGATTTCAAAAGCGCCTTTGCCTCATCCTCCAGAAGCGGCCTGTCCCTGTTCGGCACGGCATCATCTATAACAGCCTTTGCCTTTTCAATAAATTCATTTTTAATGACATAAGAAGACGCCTTGTTTGCGTTCAGGGAATCTACAGCCTTTCCTCGTTTTATCAGAGCGCTAATCACCCTTATTGCCCTTTCAGGAGTGAAATATACAGGGATTCCTTTTTCTTCTACCTCCCTTTTTACAGCTATTGTCTCCTCACCTGCAGTTGTACAGACAACAACAGGCCTTCCACTCTTTTTTGCCTTTTCAGAAATTATGTCAAAGACCCCTTTTGTTAATCCCGGCACAGCAAGATGCGCTACAACAACTACTGCATCAAAGAACGGGTCATTAACAAGACATTCCTCTAAAACCATTTCGTATTCCTTATCTGTAGTGCTGCCTGTTAAATCAAGTGGATTATTTATGCTGTAGTATGACGGAAGCCTCTTCTTTAATCTGTTTTTTAAATCCTCTGGAAATGCAGGAAGCTCAATCCCTTCACTCGGAGTCAAATCTGCCATTACAACGGCAATGCCGCCTGCGCATGTTACAATCAAAAGTTTATTGCCCTTTGCAAAAGGCTGCATGGCAAGGCCCTTTGAATAATCATATATCTCTAAGAAATTAAATGCCTCAATAATACCAGCCTTTTTAAATGCAGCATTGTAAACCTCATACCTTCCTGCCAATGCGCCTGTATGCGATTTAACAGCGGCAATCCCTTTATCAAACTTTCCTGCCTTTATTGCCACAACAGGTTTTTTTATTGAACAGAACTGTGCAGATTCAATGAACTCCCTGCCTTCAGGCACAGATTCTATATACATGGCAACTACCTTTGTCCTCTCATCTTCTGCTAAATATCTTAAAAGCTCTATCTCGCCGACATCCACGCGGTTGCCGTAATTTACTATCTTTGCCACGCCCACATCCTCAATAGGCGCAATGTCCCAGAAAAAGCCTACAAA
>CAKKST010000057.1 GCA_919903585.1 Nitrospiria bacterium
CTATGTCAGAATTAATAAAGAGCTTAATCAATTCAGTAATGGATGAGTTAAAGAGTGTTGCAAAGGCAGAGGTGGTTATGGGCAAGGAAATAGAGTTTGACGGCAAGAAGGTCATTCCTGTGTCGCGTGTAAGCATAAAATTCCTTGTAGGCGGAGGCGAGGACAGGTCAGGCAGAAAGGGCTATGGCAGCGGCGGCATTGGTGATGCAAAGGTGGAGCCTGTTGCCTTTCTAATTTCAGACGGAAAAGAGATAAAGGCCTTGCAGTTAAAAAATACTGGCATGGGTTCCCTGATTGATATTGTGCCAAAGGTTGTGGATGCTTTATTGGAAAAAGGCGAAGGCCAGAAGGAAGAAAAGAAAGATGAGAAGAACTTTTTTAGGTTTGTGAAGGAAAAAAAATGACTACACAGATTAAAAAGCTAAATCGGTGTAATCGTCTTTTGAAATCTGTGTAATCATTTAAGGAGCAAAGATGAAATTTCACGAGATAGAGACCCGTGTCCGCTTCTATGAGACTGATGAGTGGGGAATGGTCTGGCACGGTTATTATGTTGGATGGTTTGAGATGGGGAGGGTTGAGCTTGCAAGAAAGTTTGATCTCCTTCCAAAACAGTTCAAAGAGATGGGCTATGTTGCGCCTGTAATCAATCTTAATGTTGACTACAAGCAGGTGACAAAGAGTGATGAGGAGATAATTATAAGGACATACTTTGAGGAGCCGACAAAGGCTGTTCTGAAATTTAAATATGAAATTGTAAGAAAAGAAGACGGAGAGCTCTTATCAAAGGGCGAGACTACGCAGGTGATCCTAACAACAGAAGGCAAGCTGGTATATATTTTTCCAGATGAATTAAAAGAGAGATTGATGAAGATGGCGAGGTATTGTAAGTAGCAATTTTCCCCCTCACCCTAACCCTCTCCCGTAAGGGGAGAGGGGAATTTTGTAGGGCAATCCTTTTGTAGGGGCGAGGCGGTGCCTCGCCCCTACCACCCCCTCCCTTGATGGGAGGGGATTAAGGGGAGGGTGAGAAGATATTAGTAAATTGAATTTAAGGAGAACGAAGCATGTCCGATAAGATGCCTGTTGTAATGATTGATCCGCCCCATGAGATATTTAAATTCTTTCGCGGCAGGATGCCGGGACCTGCAATGGCGCAGCTTGCTGCATACATAGAAAAGGATTTTGATGTAACAATTCTTGACTGCACTGTGCTTGATGACCACTGGCAGGGGCTTGAAAGGGAGATAAAGAGATTAAAGCCAAAGGCTGTTTGCATATCTGCCCTTTCATCATCAATGGTCTATGATGCAATGAACACCGCATATCTTATAAAGCAGATAGACCCGAATATTGTTACTATCAGCGGCGGCGTGCATTTTACAGCAATACCAGAGGAGAGCCTGAGGGAGTGCAGGTCTTTAGATTTTATTGTGCTTAATGAGGGCGATGTTACTTTGCATGAACTCCTCTCTGCCATTGCTGCTAAAAAGAAAGATTTTAAGGATATAAAAAGCATTGCCTATCTTGATGGAGATAAATTTATTCAGACGCCTGACAGGCCAATGATAGAAGATATAAATACACTGCCCCTGCCAGCATATCATCTTTTCCCAATGGATAAGTATCTGATGCCTTCACTCGGCATGGATACGCACAGGTCAATCATCCTGACTACAGCAAGGGGCTGCTATCATAAATGCACATTTTGCTCTGAGACCATGCAGTGGAAGAATACATGGAGATACAGGGATGCGGAACATATAGTAGATGAGATGGAGCTTCTATATAAGGACTTTGGAAAGATATCATTTATGTTCGGCGATAACATATTTAATGGCAAGAGAGAGCGTTTGATAGGGTTTGCTGATGAGCTTGAAAAGAGAAGGCTGCCTATACATTTCTGGTTTCAGTCCCGCACAGATACGATCGTCAGGGATGAAGACCTCCTGCAGAGACTAAAAAAGCTCGGACTATACATGATCTCAATGGGTGTGGAGACACCCTCAAATACAGCGCTTTCAAATTATAATAAAAAACAGAACCCTGAGACAGCAGAGAAGGCAATGAAGATAGTAAAGAGGAACGGCCTTCTCCTCCTTACAAATATAATGTTCGGCGATGCAGACGATACAGAAGAGACGCTAAGGCAGACAGTGGCCTTTGCACAGCCATACAGCGACCACTTTGCAGTATGTCTTGCGACACCGATTCCTGGCACAGAGTATCACAAAAGGGCAATATTAGAAGACAGGATAAGGGTTTTTGATTATTCAAAATATGACATGCTTTGCCCGACAATGACAACGAAGACACTCTCCCTTGAAAGGATTGGCGAGATACACCCAAAGGCAATACAAAAATTTTATACGAGGCCAAGGCTTTACTGGAATGCATTCTTTGCAAGGAATCCATTTTTAAGAAGGAATGACAGGTTCTTTGCAAAGATTACATGGGAGGAGTTGACAAGAAAGCCATGGGTGCAGACAAACTACATGCCATTTGAAAAGTATATGGAGGAAAAGACAGGCAAGCCGTTTAAAAAACTGCATGGCCCTGAGAATCCTTTTGAGCCAACAAAATGGCAGAGGATGACAATAGAGAAGATAAAGAGGGGCAAAAGTTATAATCAATCAGGAGAGGAAACCCCTCACCTTAATCCTCTCCCCGCAGGGGAGAGGAAATAAAAATGATACCCTCTCCCCTTTGGGGAGAGGGAAGGGTGAGGGGGATTTGAAAGGAGTTGCAATGCCTAAGAAGAAATTATTACTCATTACCCCGATGGGCAGGAATACTGCAATGGGACGGGATTTCAAGTTTGCCTATCCAACCATCGGCATACCTGCAGTTGCAGCAATTACGCCTGATGATTTTGATATTACCATCAGGGATGAGGTTGTGGAGGATATAGACTTTGATATGGATGTTGATCTTGTCGGCATCTCTGCAATGACGCCAATGGCCATGCGGGCCTATGAGGTTGCTGACAAGTTCAGGGCAAAGGGCGTCCCTGTTGTGCTCGGCGGCCTGCACCCTTCTTCTGTGCCTGATGCGGCGATACAACATGCAGATGCAGTTGTAGTTGGCGAGGCAGAAGGGACATGGCCGACATTATGCAAGGATTTTTTAAACGGCAAGATGCAAAAGTTTTATAAGATAGATGATCATCCATCAATGGAAAACCTGCAAATACCGAGGAGGGATCTGTTAAACCTGAAAAAATATTTTCCCATACAGATTATAGAGACATCGCGCGGCTGTCCATTTTCATGCGACTTTTGTCAGGTCTCGTCATTTTACGGCGGAAAGTTCAGGTACAGGCCTGTAAAAGATGTTGAAAAAGAGGTGAGGATGGTTGCAGAGCAGGCCCCGAGGACAGGTCTTGCACGATTTAAGTCGCCATATCCGCGTGATGCCATATTCTTTGC
>CAKKST010000058.1 GCA_919903585.1 Nitrospiria bacterium
TTTGCCTCAAAATACAAGCTCTACCTGCCTACCGAGAAAGAGCTGAAAGAGGAACTGGAGCGAGAAAAAAGAATGATTGAAATGGAGCTAAAACTGTTAAAATCAAAAGGCAAGAAATAAAAGGGTGAAATAATATGGCAAAGAAAAAGACTGAAACTAAAATTCCCATAGAAAGCACAAAGCATAAAGACAAGCGGAAGAACATACCGACTGCGGAGCTTCAGGACTTTGTCAGGGAAGACGAAATAAAGCCGAAGAAGATTCTCTATCCCCGCGACTCTTCACTTGACCCTCAGCTTGTCTGGAAGGGCAAAGACGAGCAGGATCAAAATCCGCTTGGAATCCCTGCTGTGCCTGTCTATATTCAGGAAAAAATTCATCCACAGGTTTTGATTGAAGACCTGCGCCGCATATCTGAAAAAGATAATCCGCCTGAGCAGTCCAATCTCTTTGCAGACTTCAACGGAATTGAGTTTGAAGATTTGATTAATTTCTACCAGCACGAGCAGAACTGGTCTAATAGAATGATTTTGGGCGATTCTCTGCTTGTGATGAATTCCCTTGCCGAGAAGGAAGGTCTCAAGGGCAAGGTGCAGATGATATACCTTGACCCGCCTTACGGCATCAGGTTCGGCTCAAACTGGCAGGTCTCAACAAGAAAGCGCGATATCAAAGACGGCAAGGCAGAGGATTTAACAAGACAGCCGGAACAGATTCGCGCCTTCCGCGATACATGGGAACTTGGCATTCATTCATATCTGGCGTATCTCAGAGACAGGCTTGTGATTGCGAGAGAACTGCTTACTGAAACAGGTTCGGTCTTTGTCCAGATAGGAGATGAGAATGTACATCTTGTCAGGTGTTTGATGGATGAGGTGATGGGGAGTGAGAATTTTGTGAGTTTGATAGTTTTAAAAAAATCTGGGACAACACCATCTAATCAAATAGCTAATGTAAGTGATTACCTTCTTTGGTATGCAAAATCAAAAGAGATAGTTAAATTTAGACGCATGTTTGGAGAAAAGAATATAGATATCTATACAAAAAGTGATACCAATGAGGAAGCGTTTTCATATGGCGACTTGCAATCTGCTGGTGAAACAAAAACTGGAAGCGAATTCTATTATGAAGGGAAAAAATATGTTCCAAGGATAGGCTATCATTGGTCAACCAGCGTTGAAGGATTAGAACGATTAGCAAAAGCAGGGAGAATTAATCTCGT
>CAKKST010000059.1 GCA_919903585.1 Nitrospiria bacterium
ATGAAGTTTATAAAGGCAGATACCCCTGAGGAGGGTTCTGTAAGCATTATATTCGGCTGCTCAAAATGCAATAACCAGATTGCAATGCTTACAAATCCACAGGAGACCCAACTGGTAAGGACATTGGGGGTTAATATCGGGGGAGGCGCTGCGCCTCATGAACCTCTCGCCTTTACAAAGGGCCTTATGGCTCAAAAGGAGCAGCTGAAAGAGGAAGATATTGTATGGACAAAGGAGGCAGAGGAGAGGCTTAATAAAGCGCCGTCTTTTGTCCAGCCTATGGCAAAAAGGGCTATTATAAGCTATGCAAGAGAAAAGGGGATAAAGGAGATTACCACACAGGTCATGGATGTTGTACGGGAAAAGTCAGGGATGTAGAAATGCCTGTCCTTAATCAATTGCCATCTCAATAGCAAGCAAATGAGCGCCGGTCGCAGTGGCAATTGAGATATCTTCTTTGCCCACAATCTTAACAGCATCACGGTCTTTAAGCTCTATTCCTCCCATGCTTAAGGAGCCTTCTATACAAACTAAATAGGATTGTCTGCCTTGTTTAATTAATAAATCAACTGTTTTTTCGGCATCAATCTCTGAGACATAAATATTTGCATCCTGATGAATCTTAATAATACCATCTGCATCTCCACCAGTAGCAACATGGAGCAGTTTGTTATGACGCTCTGCCTTCTTGTATTTCTTTGAGCCGTATTGGGTTTTTAAACCGCGACTTGCAGGCATAATCCATATCTGCAAAAAACGCAGGATTTTGTCTTTTGATTCGTTCATCTCAGAGTGGGTTAGTCCTGTGCCAGCGCTCATATATTGCACATCGCCGCGGTTAAGGGTCTCCTTGTAACCCATGCTGTCTCTATGAGTCAGTTCGCCTGAGACACAGTATGAGATTATTTCCATATTATTATGCGGGTGGGTGTCAAAACCCGTGGCTGGCTGCACTATGTCATCATTTAAGACCCTTAACACTCCAAAATTCATATTGTCAGGGTTGTAATACTCGGCAAAGGAAAAATGAAAACAACTCGCAAGCCAGCCGTGATTCGCCACATACAAGCCCTCAGAGGGTACTTTTATTAACATTTTAGATGCTTCCTTGTGTATAAAAAAAAGAGCTATTTATAGCTCAAGATACTCCCTGTGGCCGAAGCCTTTTGTATAGTCAATCAGCCATATCTTTTTTGGTGTTATTTTTAAGAAACGATATTCAGGATTTGACGGAAAATTCTTTATGATAGGGAATTTTTCCGCATACATGCCGAAGACAAGAGGTATCTGCTGCTCCTTTACTACTTCAATTGTCCCTTCAATCTGAAGCCCTGTAAGCTTCATCCAGTCAGGCTCATCATTATCTACAGTTAAAGCTACCTTTGGGTTCTTTTCCAGATTAGCAAATTTCTGCGTCTTAACAGATGTTGTAAAATACAGATTAAATCCGTCATTAACATAGGCAATGGTAGTTGCATGCGGCTGTTTCGGGTCGTTTGAATTAATTGATGCAAGGTTTCCGTAAAGATGTTTTTTTAGATAGTTTAAAACTTCATTCTTGATATTGTCTGACATAATTTGCTGCCTCCTTTTATAATAGTAAATTCTGGATTCCTGCTGGAGTTTACCCCGTACTTTGATACGGGGCAGGAATGGCAGAATAAATGTTGACACACAATACCATGCTACAGTATACTTTGTCAAGTAGTTACATTTTAGTTATACAGTTTCAAAAAGTATACTATAGACATCCTATAAGGATGCCCGATTG
>CAKKST010000060.1 GCA_919903585.1 Nitrospiria bacterium
GCAAAGGATATTGCAAAAAGAATCCTTAATAAGGAAAAAGTAGGATATGATATAGTCGGGTTTATCAGCGAGGATGATTCATTAAAGATAGGGACAAGCCTTGTAAACCCCAGCGTTATAGGGAGATACGATGATATCTGCAGTATTGTGGAGAAAGAAGGGATAAGCAAGATTATTGTGGCAGTTGCAGAGCGGAGAGGCAGATTACCTATGGATACCTTTTTGAAATGCAAACTTAAAGGCGTTAAGATAGAAGATGATACGACCTTTTATGAGGGTATTAATGGCAAACTGCGACTTGAGAGCCTGAAGCCGAGCTGGATAATATTCTCTGATGGCTTTAAAAAATCCCGGACATCAATGGTTATAAAGAGGATATCGGATATTATTCCTGCTGCACTGGGATTGACAGTAATGGCACCCATAATGGTTATTATTGCTATTCTTATTAAGTTGGACTCAAGGGGGCCTGTCTTTTTCAGGCAGGAGAGGGTCGGGGAAGGCGGCGAGGTATTTACCCTCCTAAAATTCCGCTCTATGAGAGAGGATGCCGAGGCGAAGACTGGGCCTGTCTGGGCAAAGAAGGACGATGACAGGGTTACAGGGCTCGGCAGGATACTCAGAAAAACAAGGCTTGACGAGCTTCCTCAGTTAATAAATGTCCTTAAAGGTGATATGAGCTTTGTCGGTCCACGACCTGAGAGGCAGTTCTTTGTTGAACAGTTAATTGAGAAGATACCATACTATAGTTTAAGGGGATCAGTAAAACCAGGTGTAACAGGATGGGCACAGATATGTTATCCCTATGGCGCCTCAGAAGAGGATGCATACGAAAAACTTCAGTATGATTTATACTATATTAAAAATATGTCCTTTCTCTTAGACCTTACCATTATATTTGAGACGGCAAAGGTAGTTTTATTAGGGAGGGGATCAAGGTAGAGGCTCTATTGCCGTATACTTAACAGCATCACCACACCTGCTGTGCTGAAAATAATATTGGCAAGCCATGCTGCGAGGATCGGAGGCAGGATGCCGCCTTTGCCGAGTGAGACCCCAAGGGAAAGCATAACAAAGTAGATAATTCCAATTATTATGCTGATTCCTATGCCAATCACTATTCCGCCGCTTCGGTTATGTCTTATGGCAAATGGTATGGCAATGAGACACATTATAAAATTAATAAAGGGTATTGAGGTCTTTGCATAGAGTTCAACCGTATACCTTGCAGCATTGAACCCTTCCTCTTTTAATCGGGCAATATAATTCTTTAACTCTATAAAACTCATCTCCTCAGATTTCTTCACAGCCTCTTTGAATTCCTCGGGTCTTTTTTCTAAGGCAATCGGCTTTTTATCAAAGGCCTTTAGATTTATATTCCCATCCTTCAAAAAGTTCCTACCCATCCCTTCAATAAGATGCCAGCTATTATTTTCATATACCATCTCCTTTGCATCAATTCGTTCAATCAAATTAAAGTTAGAATCAAATCTGTAGACAGAGATGCCTTTTACCTGACTATTTTTTATATCAAGCAGCTTGATATTGAATATAGTATTATCGCTGCCTTTAAACCAGACCCTGTCCTGTTTGAAAAAAAACTGGGGAGGTTTCTTTTCTATGACCGCATATTTTACATGATAAAACTTTTGAGTTGCATAGGGCACTATTGTTTCATTTCCTATAAGTATAAAGATGCTTATCAGGAAGGTTAATATAAGCAATGGCGCGGTGATCTTGTATATGCTTATACCGCAGGACTTCATTGCAGTGATCTCATTATTTCTTGACAGGATGCCAAGGGTGAGAAGGGTTGATAAGAGGATCGTAATAGGCGTAGTCTGGAAGATTATCATCGGGAGTTTTAGAAGAAAGTATTCTACTGCATATCTAAGGGAGGCCTTATGTTCAATGAAGTAGTCAAGATTCTCAACAAACTCAATAATCATATATAATATGATAATGCCGCTTATACAGAGGCCCAAAACCCTTAAAAAAGAACTTATAATATATTTAGATAAGGTCATCTCTTCCTTTTACCCTTTTTGAATTTACTGCTGATATAATAATAAACACCTGCAATAATTTTTACAGTTTTAAATGGAGACTCTCTGGCTGCCTTGACCAGCAGGAATATGCCGAAAAATGTAAAAAATATATTTGGCAGCCATATAGCAAAGAAGGCATGTATTAAATCCTTTTTACCGAGATAATCCCCGATCATGTTTATCAGATAATATAAAAGAGTTATGCCTATTGCGATTGCAAAACCTGCAGACTTGCCAGAACGTCTTGAGGCCGCTCCAAGGGGTGCGCCAATAATGCCCATCAAGAGGCATGCAAAGGGAATAGAAAATTTCTTGTTTATTTCCATCAAAAAGACATTATAACTTTTGTTCTCCTTTTTTGTCTTCTCTATCACATCCTGCAGCTCACCTATAGTCATCTCCCTCCTGCCCTTAGTGATCTTGCTTTCCTTAATTGCAATATCAAGATGGATGTCATAGTTTGCAAATTCCACCTTTTGATAGGCATCATCACTCTTTATTCCCCTGTGCAGGCTTCCTCCCCTCAGCCTGAGGGTTATCTTCTTTTGTCCCTCATCAGTGATAATTGAGCCCTCTCTTGCAATAATCAGATTAGGCTCTTTTGGATCCCTTAAATCTGATATGAATACCCCCCTGAACTCTTCAGGCGCAGGTATCTCCTTTACATATATCATAAGGTTATCAAAGGTATCATTAAATATCCCTTCTTCAATCCCTATTGATGCCTTTGCCTTTATGGTATTATAAAGCAGATTCTTAAATGCAAAATTGCCGATGGGCATTGCCGCTGCCATAAGATATGCTGTGATAACGCCTGTGATTATTGAATATATTGCAACAGGCACAATCATTCTGTACAGGCTTATGCCGCCTGCCTTTAAGGCAGTAATCTCTCCATCAACAGAAAGCCGGCTGAAGGCAAGGATGGTAGCAGTTAAAATTGACATAGGGATTGTCAGGACTAAAAATGACGGGAGGACATAGACGATTAGTTTAAGGATTATAAGAAGTGATATTCCTTTATTTATTAAGAGGTCGGTTAGTCGCAATATCTGATTCATAAAGAGGACAAAGGTAAACACAGAAAGGGATAGGATAAAGGGAGGAAAGATTTCCTTGATTATATAGCGGTCAATGGTCTTCATTCCCTTTTAATATAATCTATTTGATATTGTTTGTAAATAATTTTACTTTAATACAAAAATCTTGACAACCGAGGTAGTATAGGCATACTGTATACAAGAGATTAACCATCAAGGAGAGCCAGA
>CAKKST010000061.1 GCA_919903585.1 Nitrospiria bacterium
TACCTTTCTACAAATAGAAAACTGGGTAATACATATCTTGAATCCCTGAATATTATCAGAGCGCTTAATGACACCCTCGTAGCCAATCTATTATACACAGGCCTGGTAACCATCATAGTTATCAGCATTGTAACTATAGCCCTCACGCTCTTTGCATCCCACAAGATCGCAGGGCCGCTCTACCGCCTTGAAAAAAATGCTGAGGTAATCGGCAATGGCGATCTGACACTTGAAACCCATCTCAGGGAAAATGATGAGGTAACAGGGGTTGCAGAGGCGCTCAACAAAATGACACAGGGCCTTCGCAGCAATATGATAGATATAAGAAATAACCTTGATGATGTAAAAAGGGTCAGTGAAGAAGCAGGGCAGGTAATTAAAAATAAAAAGATATCTGAAAGAGAAATAAACAAGCTGTTTGCAAGGCTTTCCAATAAAATAAAGAATTTAAACAACTCGGCATCAAGGTTTACTGTAAAATGAATATGAAGAATAAAATTCCATTTATACTAATTTTTCTACTAATCATTGCATTTTATACCATTGCCTATACTATCATTATAAATGAACCCCCGCACCATTTCCGTCTTGAGGAATGTATACAATGCCATGTATCTATGCCAGTGGATGGCGCAAAGAAAGAAACCCCTATGCGATTTGTGGATAATATAAACAGGCTCTGCTACCGCTGCCACACACAGGATATCCAGCTCTCCCATCCTGTAGGCATGAGGCCTTCAATGCGTGTGCCTGCTGATATGCCCCTTGATGAAAAGGGAGAGGTCACCTGCGCCACATGCCATAATATACACCAGAGCAGGGAAAATATTTTGACTGATAAAACATATCTATTGAGGAGGAATACAATAGGCAAGACATTCTGCATTGCCTGCCACGCACAGGATGAAGGCAAAAAGGGTTCAGAAACATTTTCAGTAGGTATGAAAAAGATTATAAAGCCCACACACAGGGAGTTTATCTCTGAGGCGCATGGTTTTAAAAAATATATGGTCATTGACCGCAACTCTCCAATAGACCCTGTCTCTGCTGAATGTATTGGCTGCCATGACGGTACCGTGGGCAGTGATACACAGATAGTCATCGGGGCAGGCATCTGGCAGCATGGAGAGATGGGTGTAAGCAGTCATCCAATTGGAGTAAGCTATGCCGCTGCCCAGGCCAATGACAGAACATTACGCCACATGAGCGAACTGAACCCAGCAATAAAATTCTTTGACGGCAAGATCGGCTGCGGCTCGTGCCATGACCCATATTCTATCTCAAAGACACAACTCGTCATGAACAACAAGGGGAGCGCCCTATGCTTGGAGTGTCATAAAAAATAATCAGCAATCCCCCTACATCCCCCTTTAGCAAAGGGGGGCAGAGGGGGATTTTTAAAGGGGGAATTGGGAGATTAGGCTGGAGGGAAGAAATGGAAGAAGCAAAACCAATTATCAATAAAAGAAGAAATTATTTCATAAAAAAGGAATTTCAGGGAAAATTTATCTTAAAATTTATACTCCTCATCTTTCTTGGGATAATGGTGTCAAGCGGTATAGTATACTATCTCACTGTAAAAAACCTTGAAGAGGCCTACTATCGCTCCCACATCAAGATTGCATCAACTGGGGAAATAGTCTATCCCATTCTCCTTACTGCAAATATTATCACAATTGGCATGATAATTATTATCACCATTATAATAACCCTCTTAATTTCACATAAAATAGCAGGGCCGCTTTACAGGATAGAAAAGAGCATCCGTGAGATAGCCAACGGCAATCTCTCCTTTCAGATATATCTGCGGGCAAAGGATGAGCTTGCTACCCTTGCCGGGATATTTAATAATATGATTGTTAAACTTCGCGGTAGAATAGAAACGATTCAGGATGCTGCCAGAAATCTGGATAATATGGTAAAAGAATGGAAACTCCCTCAGAAAAAAATAGATAGAAAAAAATTATCAAACGATGTGGCTGCCATGCGGAAGAAAATTAATGAGATTGAGAAGGTAATTGCTGCATTTAAATTGGAAAAATAAGGTGGTTTACTTTTCACCCTTTGGCCTGTTATTGGTCAGGCCGAGGTCATTGACAACTTCTTTGATTATATTCGCATCAATCTTCTGCTTCTTTCTTAAAAAACCTTCTAACAGGGCATTGTCGCATATTGTATTAATAAGCCTCGGAATGCCGTGGGAATAACTATGGACGGCCTCCATGGCATCCTTTGTAAATAACTCGCTATTGGAGCCGGCTATCTTCAATCTGAATTTGATATACTCTTCAGTGGTGCTCTCCTCAAAGGACTGGAGCTTATATCTCATTGCTATCCTCTGCTTTAAAGGCTCATCAAGGGAAAGGGAGTCATCAAGCTCAGGCATGCCAAAGAGGATAAAGGTTATAAGCTTATTCCCGCCAGTCTCAATATTCAAAAGCCCCCTGAACTCCTCCATCAGGTCCTTTGTCTGGAGCATCTGGGCCTCATCAATTAATACAACCGTCTTCTTGCCCTTTTCATGTATCTCCATCAGGCAGTTAACGAGCCTGCCGAGGAGCTCTGTCTTTTCTTCAGGGATATCCTCTACACCGAGCTGTGTTAATATCTTCTTCAGCAGCCATTCAGGTGTAATATTGGAATGGATGATTACAAGGAGGGCGGATTCAAATTCCCTGTCACTTAGCTCATCAAGCATCCTCCGGGCAAGGGTGGTCTTCCCTGTGCCAATGCCTCCCACAAGTACAGCAAGCCCCTTCATTGTATTAATGGCATATTTTAGCCTTAATAGCGCCTCTGAGTGCTGTGCGCTGTTATAGTAGAATTTTGTATCTACTGTATTTGTAAACGGCTGCTCCTTTAAATTATAATATTCAATGTAACTCATCTTTTAGCCTTTAGCCTTAACTATATATATGATATCTTCCCCTTCTTGCTCTTTTTTGTATCAGCGCCTGCGCCTGTTTCAACCTTATTGCCCAACACAGGCATTACATCCTCCATCCTTGTCGTAATTACCTTTCTCTCCTTCTTTTCTGAAGCCTCTGACTTTGCAGCAGGATCCTTTGGCTTTCCAGACACCTTGCCGCCTTTTAATTTATCTATATTCTGCACTACATCCCTGAAGTTAACATCCATTGCATAAACATCCATAAATGCATTATATGCCTCATCCGTCTCTCCAATTTCTTCATATATAATACCAAGGTCATATTTTAAAGAAAGGAATTCTGATTCATTATAACGGGGGTCGTCTATTGCCCTTTTTAACTGGTTGATAGCAAGTTGATGCATCCCTTTTTCTTTAAAACAAAGGGCAAGCATGCTGCTTGCATCAAAGAACCTTTCTGCCCCCTTAATTGCAAGCTGGAATTCACCGATTGCCTCATTAACCAATCCCATTTCTTTATATGCAATACCAAGGTTATAGTGGGTCTCATGATCCTCATCACCGAGTAACTCCTTCACACCCTTTTTGAATTCAGTGAAGATATCATCCAGCTCCATGTCCTTTAATTCTTTTGGAGGGGCTCCTACAGGTACAGCAGACATCTCTTTTTCCAATTCTTCAGAAAGGTCAAAGAAGCCTTCTTCCTCAGCCTCCTCACCCTTTCCATAGACCTTAAATGTCGTCGGACTGACCTTCTCAGGATGCTTCATAACCTCTTTTTTCTCTGTAACAGACGGCGGCTTCTTTTCTTTCTTTGTGCCTGAAAGCAGCTTATCTAATTTTTCCTTAATCTCTTTATTATCAGGCTGGACAGTTAATATCCTCTCATAAATGGCCTGCGCCTCCGGGACCAGCCCCTGCTGTGCATAGAAATCTGCCTCTGCCATTATTTCGTGAATATTTAACGCAGCGTCTTCTGCTTCAGGCTCAGGTAAAACCTCTATCTGTAAATCTACCGGCTCAATTACCGGGATATTTGGAATAGGCTCAGAAACAGGCTCAGGCTCTTCGCTTACATTTATTACAGGGATATCCTGTGATACATCTTCTATCTTCTCTGTAAGGCCATTTACATCTTCTTCTGCCTTCCCCGATGAAATAAAAGAGCTTATGCCCTCTAAATCAAGCTCAGAAAGCTCAACTGTCGGGACGCCTCCATTTTCTAAAACAGGTTCTGCCACCGGGGCTGAGGCCTCGCCTTTCACTGATGGCGCCCCGGTAAGTTCATTTAATCTGTTTTTAGCCCTATCATTCTGAGGGTCAATTTCAATTGCCTCTTTTAAGGCTGCCTCTGCCTTTTTAATATCCCCCTTTTCTTCATAGATATTTGCAATCGTAATGCAGGCATCAACTGCCCTTGGGATATTTCCCTCAATCTTGTAAATATCCTTTAATTTTTTATGCGCCCTTAATTCCTGCGGCTGGATAGATAATATCAGTTCTAACTGCTCTACACTCTTATTGGTAAGCCCGTACTTTAGATATACATCCGCCTCTGTAAAATATCCCTCAATCTTTTCTGCATCCTCATCTGAAAGCGCCTTCTCCTCCACTGCCGGTTTGAAGGCTGCAGGCTCCTCTCTTGCCGGCTCTGCGGCCGCCTTTGGAGGCTCTTTTATCTGTGGCATTTCTTTGGGCGCCTCTTTTACCGTTATCGCCTCCAGCCTGCTCTTTGCCTCCATATTATTCGGGTCTATACTGAGCACCTCTTTATAGATATTTGCTGCCTTCTCCAGAAGCGACTGCTCCACATAGATATCAGCTATTGCGAGGTACTCGGTTATTTTGCCGCCCTCGTTGCCTGTCTTTCCGTATATATCAATGAACATTGTATGGGCATCTATATTCTTATGATCCGCCTCAAGGACATCCTGCGCAATCTTTTTTAGTTTGTCGTATTCATTGTTCTGGATATAATTATCAGTGATTGACCTGAATTCAGAAATGGCCTCGCTGAATCTCCCCTTCTTAAGATAAACATAACCAAGCCTCTCACGATGGGCAGGATTATTGGGCTCTATTGTTATTAAATGTTTTAAATTCTCTTCGGCCTTTAGGTAGTCGCCGCTCTTAAAGCAGGCATCAGTAAAAAGAATCAGCGTATTAACATCATCCGGCCTCTTCTCCAGAATACCCTCAAGTATGCCTATGCCGTCCTGAAGCTTATCCTGCTTAAGCCTGAGATTCCCAATGCCGAGTTCTGCCTTTCTGTTGCCCGGCTCAATGGAGAGCGCCTTATTATAGGAATCCTCTGCCTCCTTTACCTCATTGTTTTTCAGATGGACATCTGCTATCTTTATATATTCCTCTGCAGCATCCTTTTTCAGGCCCTCCCTGACGCACATCTCTGCAATCTTCTGGTGCACGCTGATATTTTCCGGCTCCAGATCTGCAATCTTCTTATAAACAGCAACAGCGTGCTTATTCTGCCCCTGTTTTAAATAGATCCTTGCAGCCCTTAGATAATCATCCCTCGCATTTCCAATCAGCCCCCTTTCTGCATTAAGGGCGCCTAATCTCAGATATACCTCTATGCTTTCAGGGTCTATTTTATTGACTTTCTTATATAGGGCAATTGTCTTGAGGGCAAAACCAGCCTTATAAAAGGTATCGCCTGCCTTAAGATAGGCTGATACTGCCTCCTGAATGGAATTATTCCTTAGATAAAGGTCTCCAATGGTATTATAGATATTTGCATCATTGGGGGTCTCATGGATAAGCTTCTGCCACTCCACAATGGCCTTGTCAATCTGGCCCCTTGCGGTATATTTCTGGGCATTTGCTAATATAGTGTTTTTATCTACTGCCAATTAAACTCCTCAGACTAAGAAAATATTATACAAATATATTTAAAAATTATCATATTTTCAACGATGTGTCAACCACGATTTGGCCTGAAAGAAGGAGATGCTATACAGGAAAAATAACCTCAACTCATTGAAAATCAAAGGTTATCTTGCAGCATTATAAATTACCAATCTCAATAATCGGATAGGCCGCATTACTTATATAGGAATTTATCCTCCTCAGATTGCTCAATATGTCAAGATGGATGGCGCTTGTATCTATTGACTCCCTAAGGCCCTTATGCAGCCTCTGGATATGCGCCTGCCTGAGATTCCTCTCCATCTCTGCAATCTCAATCTTATTTTGAAGCAATTTCTTTGCAAGCTCAGGGTCTCCGCTCACAAAGGCAGATATCCCTATCTCAAAATTCTCTAATATCTTTCTATGAAAGGACTCTATTTCATTAATACCCTCATCGGAGAAGAGGAGGGCATTTTTTATCTTTTTCTTTGCAAGCTCCATAAGGTTCTTATCAACCACATCACCGATATTCTCAAGGTCGTTTATAAAGGCAAGCAGGTCCTGCTCCATCTTGCTCTGCTGTGGTGTAAGGCTCTCATTGGACAGACGGGTAAGATACATCTTTATCTCCCTGTCAAGGAGGTCAACATAATCATCCCTCTTTTCTATGCTGTCAATCTGTTCCGGGTCATCCCCTTTGAAAACAAGAATGCTGTCCCTCAGCATCTCATGGACAATATCCGCCATCCTTAAGGCCTCCCTCTTTGCCTGGCCAAAGGCAAGGACAGGGGAGCTGAGCACCCGCTTATCAAGATATTTCGGCCTGAAACTCTTCTCCTCACCTGCCCTTTCAGGAACCAGTTTTTTTATAAACCCTGCCATCACAGAGGTAAATGGGAGAAAAATGAGCGCAATGGCAATATTAAATAGTGAATGGGCATTTGCTATCTGTCTTGGTATATTATCGGTGATGGAGATGATAAATTCCGAAAAGGGCTTGATAAAAGGGAAGAAGATAAGCACCCCCATTACCTTAAATAGTGTATGCGCAGCGGCAACGCGCTTTGCCTCAATATTAGAACCAATGCTTGAGATAATGGCTGTTGCGCAGGTGCCGATATTCGCGCCAAAGATTAATGGTATTGCTACATCCAGAGTGATTAATCCCTGAAGTCCGAGTGCAAGGGCAAGTCCAATGATAGCAGCGCTGCTGTGCACAAGGGCAGTAAATATGGCTGAGATAACAAGGCCCATCATTGGATATTCTCCGAGGGCCATTAAGATTGATTTAAATAACTCGCTTGATTTTAATGGAACAAGAGAATCAGACATGATCTTGATTGAAAGGAATATAAATGAAAAGCCGAGTATGCCCTCGCCAATATTTTTTAAGATCGCACTCCTTGATAAAAACATCATAGTAATTCCGATCCCGGCGAATAAAATGGCATAATCGTATATCCTGAAGGCAAGAAGCTGTACAGTAATTGTGGTGCCTATATCTGCGCCGAGTATCACACCCATTGACTGCGGGAGTGTCATCAGCCCTGAGCCGACAAAACCAACAAGCATAATAGTTGTGGCTGTGCTGCTCTGCAAAAGCACTGTTACAATGATACCAACACCGAGCCCTAAAAAGCGGTTTGCTGTAAGTGAGCTGAGTATCTTCCTCAGCCGCGCCCCCGCAGCCCTTTGCAGCCCCTCGCCGGCAAGCCTCATCCCATAAAGCAGGATGGCCATGCCGCCAAAGAGCGAGAAGAACATTAGATCAGTCATATGCCCCCTTTTTATGCCTGCCCCAAAGCACCCCAAGATATTGGCCTGAGAAAGAGATGACAATAAAATAGGGAATATACCAGTTGCTTACATCCATCCTCAACCTGATAGGAATAAGAATAAATACAGGAATATGGATGTATAAAAACCACTTTAATGAAAAGCTCCTTGTATCAGCCCTCAGAACACCAAAAAAGAAGTTTACAATAAATGCAAAAATAGTAAGAATAAGTATAATCACTTCCTGCCTCTCTTATCCCAGCGACTGCCTGATTCGTCCTGCCTCAACAATCTGCTCTCTCGGATCCCTTTTATCCCTCCACATGAAAAATATATTGGAGGTAATATTTCTATGTATAAAATGCCTTGTATCAGTCGGCCCCAGCTCCTTGCCAATAAAATCCTCAAGGAGTTTTACATCTTCAAGGATCTCATTCCATGCATTATCTGTCTTTGCCAAAAAATGGAGGTTCTCCTTATTAAGGTAATTTCCTGCCATCAGTATATCAGGTATGAAATTTTTATAAAAAAGCATGAGATCCCTGTCTGTGCCTTTCTTTATAGCATCCCTAATCCCCCTGCCTGTCCCAATAAGCTCAGGCGGAATGCCAAGGGAATATAATACTGCAGTAAATGTAATCGCGCGGGGGAGCTTTTTCTTCCCAACCCCTCGGGCATAGCCAAAAAGCCCCACATGCAGCATCCTCTCACGTCTCTTTGGGATAAATTCAGAAAGCTCATTTACTGTATTGGCAATCTCCTCAATGGTCTGGCAATAGTATTTCCTGAAAATGGAGATAAGCCCCTTTCCCTTTTTCACATCCGATGCAGAGAAAATCAAAGGCTTGCCCCTTTTTAACATCTTATTCAGATACCTTACAGCCTTTCTTGCCTCATCATAGGGATAGTCGTATCTAAAGGCAGACTGTATTGTTACAGTCCTTATGCCTGCATATTCATCAAGAAAACTTTTCACAGTATTGGGAGAGAGCCCGCCTCTGAAAGGCAGGGAACCAACTCCAATGATCGGGAATACCGGCACCTTTGCTTCCTTACTGAATTTATAAAACTCAGAGAGGGCAATCTTTGCAGCAATGATTGCCGAGACCATCCCTGCATTTAACGCAGGATCAGAGCGGGCAATAAATGGCCTGAGATATTCCGGCGGAGACTTGTATTCTTTTTTATGGAGCCTCACATAATCATGCAGTATCTTACCGGATGATGTAAGCTCTTCTATCCCCTCAATTAAAGGGATGACCCTTAAATAATTAAATGCCTTTTTTCTCTCTCCAAATGCCCTGCATTTAAACCTTGCGAGCTGGGAAAAGGTCTTCTGCAAATAGATCAGCTTCTCTGCCTTGTCTGTCATCGGCAGGATGACCTCAAATACAGGAGGCGATGCAACCTTAAGGGAATGGGAAAAATCCTCTGCTGTTAATATTGCCATAAATGCCCTTGCTATCCTGTAACCCTTCTCAAGCCATATATTGGGAAGGCGGAAAGTAAGAAATATCTCCCTGCCGAGCTGTCTCTTTTTAAAAAAGGTGTGGTATGTCGTAAACAGCTTGTCAACTACTGCTTCGTCTACATGCTTGCCCTCCCAGTCCCACATGTATTCGTCACACATATAATCACGATATGCCCTGAAAGACTCCTCTACCTCCTCAATTGTGCTTATAAAGGGATCATCCTTTCCCTTCCAAAAGGGCGCAGAGACATTATCAGGATGCTGTGTAGCCATGGTGGCAGGTATTTTTCTTTTTATTTGTATTTTTTTCATATTTGTCAGCAAGCAATAATTTAATGTATAATTATTAAGGGTCTCATAATTGAATTGACATGGATTAGAAAATCTCCCCTTGCCCCTCTTTGCCAAAGAGGGGTTACACACCCCTTAATCCCCTCTTGATAGAGGGGAAATCCCTCCCTTTGGAAAAGGGAGGTTAGGAGGGATTTTACAAATATGTCGTTACAATTATAAGACTGTTATTATACCAGAAGGGAGCCAAAATGTCTTCACAAAAACCAAAGATGCTGCTGCATGTATGCTGTGCACCCTGCTCATCTGCTGTTCTTGAGCGTCTGAGGGATGAGTTTGATATCACAGGCTACTTCTACGACCCAAACATCCATCCTGAAGAGGAATACATCCGCAGGCTTGAGGAGGGAAGGAGATTTTACAGAGAAATAGGCATACCGCTTATTGAAGCGTGTTATGATACTGACAGATGGTTTGCCAAGACAGCAGAGTTTAAAGAAGCGCCCGAGGGTGGCAGAAGATGCGAGATATGTTATGACATGCGCCTGAATAAGGCTGCTGGGTTTGCCAGAGAAAATAACTTTGACATCTTTGCCACTGTACTTTCTATAAGCCCGCATAAGAAAGCAGAGAAGATAAACAACATAGGCAGAAGTATCGCAGAAAAATGTGGGATTAAATTCTATGAGGCTGACTTTAAGAAAAAAGACGGCTTTAAAAGAAGCCTTGAATTAAGCAGGGAATATAATTTGTATAGGCAGGATTACTGCGGATGTATCTACAGTAAAAAGTAGTGGCTGGTTATTTACAGCCACTACTTGTCTA
>CAKKST010000062.1 GCA_919903585.1 Nitrospiria bacterium
AATATTCAACTGAGACATATAAACAGGTATCATTAATGCGCGGCTGAATAGGACAATAACCATAATAACACCCATGACTAACTTAATCATATAGGGTTTGACATAAGTAGTCCCAATTGCGCCAAGCTGAATACCAAATAAAGAGCCGGCAAGAATTATCATGGCAAGACGGATATCAACAAGGCCGCTCAGGGCATATTTGAATGAACCGCCCAGCCCCATGACAAATGCAATTACAAGCTCTGTTGCAGAGGCCATGAGGCTCGGCGCACCGAGGACATAAATCATTGAAGGCACGCCAACAAAGCCGCCTACTGCAATTGTTGCCGCAAGCATACCTGTTGCAAAACCAAGAGGTATGGTAAACAGGACAGAGACCTTCGCATTCAGGCTCTTGAAGTATACCATTGTCCCCGGGATATTTATGGACTGCGCCCATTTTGCAAGCCTTGTGACCTTTTCCTCTGCATCTGTGTTTCCTGATTTATATGTCTTCCATGCATCCATCAGAACAAAACCGCCGACCAGTGCAAGCACAACCACAAAGGCTGCGCTGACATAAAGATTAGAGCCTGCATCGCCAAAGGCCTTTTTGATATTTTCCTGAATATGAGCGCCGTATAAGACCCCTACCTCTGCTGAAATGCCCATGATTATACCCAATTTCACATCCACCTGTCCATACTTTGCTCGTTTAATTGCGCCGACCAGCGCCTTTGGAAACTTGTGGCACATATTGCTTGCAACTGCAACAAGCCCCGGAACTCCCAGACTCATCATAGCCGGTGTAAGGACAAATGCCCCGCCTGAGCCTATAAATCCGCTAACAAGTCCGCCGATAAATCCAACAATAAAAAGATATAGTATATTAAATATATCAAGGTTTATGAAATTAGCTGATTCTCTTACTAAATCATGCATCTTACTTACCCTCCCTCTTCTTTTTTGCCTCTATGCCGAGCATCGTCCAGAAATTACCTGTGAATGTGCCGTGGATAAATGAAAATATAAATGCTGTAATAATAGGCAGTATTGCATATATGCCGCCATTTCCGAAATAATTATTGATAAACTCCTGATTCAATAGCAGCGCCGAATAAAGCGCTACTGCTGCAACCCCCAGTACTGCGGTCTTGCCATAGGGCCTCTTTTTTTCATAACCATCTGCCATAACTTTACCTCCCTCAATTTTGATTTTTGATTTTTGAATTTTTCTTACGCCCCATCTGTCACCACAACAAGCGGGCATTTCAGATTTTTCCATGACTCAGAAAGCTTTCTCTCGTTTCCTTTATACTCAGGTTCCATATCATCTGAAGATTCAATGACAACAAAGAGAACCTCTTTATTAGAATCTGTATAATCTACAATCTCCTGCCTCAGAGACCCATCCCTTTTCACCAGCCTGTATTGAATCCCCTCTTTTTCAAGCTCTAACTGAAAATCTTTGAGTTTTGAATCTATCTTAGAACCATCTGATATGAGATACATGATATCAAGGCCAGCCCCAATCCTCTTACAGGTATTAATGGCATACTTCAGGGTCTTTTTGTCTATCTGACCGTTCTTTACAGCAAATAGTATCCTTCTCTCCACCTTTAGCATCTGCCTTGCGGTCTCAAACTCACCTGCCTCTGCAAAGGTGATTGCAGACATCAAATCCTCTATCTTCTTTTTAAGCCTGCTCATTCAAATACCTCGCTGATTTAATCTCAGGGACAGATGTTTCAATACCATCCTTTTTTCCAGCCTCAGACCCTTTTTTCCCGTCCCCTTCCTTCATCATCTGCACTGCTGTTTCAAACTCACCTGCCTCTGCAAAGGCTATTGCTGCAAAAAGATCTTCAAGTCTCTTAAACAATCCCTTCATCTCTTACACCTCCTTTTCCATATTCACCAATATTTCATTTTCCGTGCCAGAAAGGGGCAACTATACAACCAATTGATTTAATTGATTCTTTTACCCATTAGCCATTCTTTATTTAAAATTTTATTTGTTGCAAAATGCAATAGAAAATAGTTTTTAGCGCTTAGAT
This sequence comes from Nitrospiria bacterium, assembly GCA_919903585.1. Lineage (GTDB taxonomy): Bacteria > Nitrospirota > CAKKRA01 > 9FT-COMBO-42-15 > 9FT-COMBO-42-15 > JACPZJ01. Next base: position 2,037 of record CAKKST010000062.1, read on the forward strand.
AAAAAGACTGTCATTCCTGCCCCGCATCGTGGTGCGGGGTAAACTCCAGCAGGAATCCAAAAAAAAGGACTGGATTCCGCATCAAGTGCGGAATTACACTACAAAAAGTGTAAAGAACTAATTGGGTAAGGACATTAAATTGTGAAAAAATTAACTGTTGCATTAAATCTCTTTATGTTGCTTTTTGCAATAGAGGATGATAAAATGAAACATGCTTAATTATCAGCCGAGCATCAGAAAGAAAATAACACTTGGTTATTATGCAATAGTTGCCATAATAGCAGCTTTATCTTTATTCACTTTTATGGAACTGCGCTTTATGGAAGAAAAGATAAGGTTTAGGGAGATCATCTCTGAATTCTTTGATGCCATACTGGAGATCAGGAGATTTGAGAAAAACTATTTTCTTTATGGCCAGAGATCAGATTACATGGAAAATATTGAATATCTGAACAGGGCAAAGGAGCTGCTTGCAGGCAATATCAAGGATTTCAAATCAGTTGCCACACCCCGGCAAATAGATGCCTTAAATAATAACCTGAATAAATATAAAGAACTCATGGATAGATATGCGCATCTGACTAAAAAAGAGCCTGCTCAAATAATAAATATGGAGCAGGATATAAGAAAGAGCGGAAAGGAAATAATCACGATTGCTGAAGACATAT
>CAKKST010000063.1 GCA_919903585.1 Nitrospiria bacterium
AAGCCGCATGTTAATGTAGGCACTATAGGTCATGTTGATCACGGTAAGACGACCTTGACAGCAGCGATAACCAAGGTACTGTCAGCGCGCAAGCTTGCCAGCTTTGTTGCCTATGATCAGATAGACAAGGCGCCTGAGGAGCGTGAGCGCGGGATAACCATAGCGACAGCGCATATAGAATACGAGACGGAGAACCGGCACTATGCGCATGTTGACTGTCCGGGGCATGCTGACTATGTCAAAAACATGATAACCGGGGCAGCGCAAATGGACGGAGCCATATTGGTTGTAAGCGCCTCAGACGGCCCCATGCCGCAGACGAGGGAGCACATCCTTCTTGCGAGGCAAGTAGGGGTGCCATACGTAGTAGTATTTATGAACAAGATAGACATGGTAGACGACAAAGAGCTCATAGACTTAGTTGAACTTGAAGTAAGAGAGCTATTAAGCAAATACGAATTTCCCGGAGACACCACACCTATAATAAAAGGAAGCGCCTTAAAGGCCTTGGAATGCGGATGCGGCAAGGATGCATGCCCGAACTGCGGGCCTATCTTAGAACTTCTGAAAGGGATAGACAGCTACATACCTGTTCCTAAGAGGGAAAAAGACAAGCCATTCTTAATGCCCATAGAAGATGTATTCAGCATATCAGGCAGGGGTACAGTAGTGACAGGCAGGGTAGATAGAGGGGTTGTAAAAGTAGGGGAAGAAATGGAAATAGTAGGTATAAAGCCCACGCAAAAGACAGTAGCGACAGGCGTAGAAATGTTTAGGAAGCTGCTGGATCAGGGAGAAGCAGGCGACAACATAGGTGTGCTGCTGAGGGGGACAAAGAAAGAAGAAGTAGAACGTGGTATGGTATTGGCCAAGCCTGGGAGCATAACGCCTCACACCAAATTTAAGGGGAGTGTATACATACTTACGAAGGAAGAAGGAGGGAGGCACACGCCCTTTTTCAATGGATACAGGCCGCAATTTTACTTTAGGACTACGGATGTTACTGGAGTTGCGAAGCTTCCTGAGGGGGTAGAGATGGTGATGCCTGGGGACAATATTAACTTGGCAGTGGAGCTGATAATGCCAATAGCGATGGAGCAGGGATTGAGATTTGCTATCAGGGAAGGCGGCAGGACAGTAGGGGCAGGTGTAGTAGCAGAGGTTATAGAGTAAAAAAAGGAGTAA
>CAKKST010000064.1 GCA_919903585.1 Nitrospiria bacterium
CAGGCATCCTCTGCGGAGAGATATCTGATGATAAAGAGGCTTTTATATGCAAGGCGTTATTAAGATACAGCAAACATGACAGCGGCGCATTTTTTGTCAAGGATATAAAAACGAATAATGCCAAGAGAATAGAGGCTGCTGAAAGGGTTGATGACAAGGCCCTTGAGGCTATGAGGATATAACTTGGAAGAGAAATTTAACAAATTAAAGGATATAATAAGAGATACGGACTCGCTCCTTATTGCCTATTCTGGCGGCGTGGACAGCACATTTCTGCTAAAGGCCGCAGCAGATATACTCAGGGACAAAGTTGTTGCAGTAACAGCAACATCACCAACCTACCCTGATATAGAGGTTGAGGCAGCAAAGGAGACTGCAAAAAAACTCGGGGTCAGGCACCTGCTTATTTCATCCAATGAACTTGAAATTGACGGCTTTGCTTCTAATCCGACTAATAGATGCTATTTTTGCAAGAAGGAGCTCTTTGATAAACTTAAAACAAAGGCTGAGGAACTCGGCCTTAACTATGTGGCAGACGGCAGCAATTATGACGATATTAAAGACTACAGGCCGGGAAGGGATGCAGCAAAAGAGCTCGGTATAAGAAGCCCCTTAGTGGAGGCAGGCCTCACAAAGGCAGAGATAAGGAGTCTTGCGAGGAGGCTGAATCTCCCCAACTGGGACAAGCCGTCCTTTGCCTGCTTGTCATCAAGATTTCCATACGGGACAGAGATAACTATCCCGCGGTTAAGGCAGATTGAAAATTGTGAAAATATCCTGAGGGAAAAGGGCTTCAGGCAGTTCAGGGTGCGCTATCACAATGAGATTGCGAGGATAGAAGTGGGAGAGGATGAAATTCAGGGATTCTTTGAAAAAGATACGAGGGATTATATTGCTGAGAGATTTAAAGAGAATGGTTTTACTTATATCACCGTTGATATTCAGGGTTACAGGACAGGCAGCATGAACCAGTTATTAACAAAGAGTTAGGAGGTGAGAGATATGTATATCAAAGTTCAGATTACCGGCGTTATCCTTGATCCCAATACCAACTCTTATATTGTACTGTTAAATGATGATAAGAGGGAGCCCCTGCCGATATGGGTCGGCCGCGCAGAGGGGAATGCAATAAACTTTGCGATGGAGGGCGTGACTCCACCGAGGCCGATGACACATGATTTAATAAAAAACATACTTGATACCCTTGAAATAAAAGTTAACAAGGCCGTGGTTACAGATATAAGGAACAACACCTACTATGCTATTTTATACCTGAATGTAAAAGGCGAGGAAATATCTGTAGACTCAAGGCCGAGCGATGCCATTGCCCTTGCAGTAAGGGTGAATGCGCCTATATTTGTAGACGAAGAGGTTTTCAAAAAGAGGGCAGATGTCAGCCTTGACCGCTGGCTTGAAAATCTAAAGCCTGAGGATTTTGGCAGATATAATGCGTAGCAAGGCGCATGTTTAAAGGTTTTGGAGGATGTTTATGAAAGGAATTTTAGTTTTTATATTAATTGCTGTAAGTTTTATGATAGCGCCTGCCTTTGCAATAGATAGCGCAGAGAAAGGCAGGGGCGCTGAGCTGAAGAAGCTCAGGGCTGGATATAATGAACTTTTTGAGTATCTGCCTGCAAGCGCAAACATGGCAGCGCAGGATTTTATTGACGGCTTTGCAACCTATGAGGAGATAAATAAGAGATTAGAGGCAATGAAGGCCGTTTTAGACGAAGGCAGTTGTTCATCATCAAATACGCGATAAAGGTGTGAAGTGAGCATGAAGAGTGAGGGCTTGAATAAGGAAAAGATATTAGAGCAGTTAGAGGAGCTTGCACAAAGGCTTTCAGTTAAGATTACCTATGATTCCCTCAGAGAGGGCAATATCAATACAAAGGGAGGCCTTTGCAAGGTAAGCGGTAATTACAGGATCCTTATAGAAAGAAGGCTCACCACAAATGAGAAGATAGATATCATTGCAAACAGCATTGCAAGATTTGATATAAATGATTATTACATGCCTCCAGAGATAAGGGATATTATTGCATCCCTTTCTGTCCTGTCTGCGGAACAGGCAGGCAGCAGGCAGGAGTGAAAAACCCTATTTACTACTACTAAATATGGCACAGAAGAAGGTACTTATAATTGAAGGCAAGGAGACCTTCGCAGACTATATTGCTGAGATACTAAAAAGGCTCAGCCTGAAGACCACTATTGCCACAGACGGCGATGAAGGTTTTGAGGCTGCCCAGAGAGAGCAGCCTGATCTGATACTCCTTTCTGTTGAGCTTTCCAAAGACAATGGCTACATAGTCTGCAAAAGATTCAAGGAAGACAATGACCTCAAAAAAATCCCCTTGATCCTGATGTCTTCAGAGGCTAAGTCAGGCGATTTTGAGCAGCATAAAAAACTCAAGGTCAGGGCTGAGGAATACCTTAAAAAGCCTTTTGTAAAAAAGGAGCTTGTTACAACCATCTCAAATCTTATGGGGTGCTCTGTGCCAATTGAAACCTATTGTATGCTGGAGGACAAGGTTGATACCCTCATAAAAGAGAAGGACATCCTTGAAAGGGATTCAAAGAACAAGGAGAAGCTTATATTTGAACTCCGTGAAAGATTAAACAAAACTGCTGATGAAATGAAGGGTGTGGATGTTGAAAGGCTGCAGAGGGAAGTGATTGAAACAAGAAGGGAGATGGAAGATGCAAAGAAGGAGATGATGCAGCTTACGCAGAAGAATGAGGAGTTTTCTAAAAAGATTGAGGAGATCAACAAGGAAAAAAAGGAGCTTATAAAGAGCTCCATCGCAGATTTTGCAGAGAGGGACAAAAGAGAATCTGAGCTTAAGAAAAAGCTAACTCAGCTTGAAAAAGAGCTTCAGGAGCAGAAGAAGACAGACAGGCAGCAGATAAAAAAGGTGCTGGAGAACGCCCTTTCATCACTTAAGGAATAAGGAGATTTTTAATGAACAGAGAAGAGGCGCTGAAATTAATTCAGGAGTGCAGGGAAAAGAATATAAGGATAAATATAAAATATGCAAACTTGGAGGGCGCTAATCTGAGCGACGGGATGTTTATAAATGCCAATCTTGAAGGCGCGAATCTTGAAGGCGCGAATCTTGAACGGGCTAATTTGAAATATGCCAATCTTGAAGGCGCGAATCTAAAATATGCCAATCTCAGATTTGCGAACCTTGAGGGCGCAAACCTCGGTTATGCCAGCCTCTTAAATGCAAATCTTAAATCTGCGAATCTAAAATATGCCAATCTCATCGGCACAAGCCTCCGCCATGCGACTCTTGAGGGTGCGAATCTCTCGAGTACAAAAATAGAATCCTCACAAAAGGATGACATTATCCTTGCCCTCGGAATTGTGATGAAAGACCGCGAACGTAGGGCGGAGAGACAGGAATAAATCAGGCAGAGATGTTTTGATATGCAGCCTCAGGCTCATACCGCTGTATAAGATTCAGGATTGCCGGATCAATACCCTTGTGCTCAATATATTCCCGCTCTAACTCCTCTATATAATATCTGTCAAGATTTCCTTCTTTTAAGAACTTCTCTCTTAAGGCAATATCTCTGGTGCTGATAATCTTTGGAAGCAATTCATAGAGGTATACCATCTCTTCCCTAAGGTTCTGCAATACCTTATCAAAGAGCTCAGGCGGTATCTCCCCGTCAATAATCCTTTCAGCTATAAGCTCTCTTGACAATTCCTTTCTTATCTCTTCAAAGTTTTCAGTTTTTCGCAGTTCTAAATACAGATTTTTTGTCCTCTTCCTGAAATAGTAATGGACAGTCCTGTAGAGTATTGCCTCCTTATTTGCCTCAGTTAATTGCATTACAACATCTCTAAGCGGTATGAGCCTTTCCTCCACCTCTTTCAAGCCTTTAAACATAACATATATCTTTTTTCTGCCAAATGCCGTGAGGTATTTGTCTTTCAGGATAGCATCTATAAACAGCTCCCTGAATATCTTTGGTTCTATCTCATCAAATATCTTTTTATTCCTTAAAATGCTCCTTATCTTCTCCTCTGTTATCTCCACATCCTCCATGAAGACTATCTGATTGATATAAGAAAAGGCGGCATCAAAGCGATCAAAGAAGGTAACGGTCTGGCCGAGCGCCTCAAGCGGCCGCGCATCATTTGTATCCCTGAATATCTCATCGCATCTTTTTCCAGCATCAAGAAGCAGCCCTTCAAAGCGCAGATCCCTTTTTTCCATGGCAGTCTGTTTTGATTTTAATAAAGAGACAAGGTCATCCTTTGCGATGCGATCTGCTGTTGGAGACGCGTCAAGAAAGATGCCCTCAAGTATCTCCCTTGTATTTTTAATATATTCAGGCTCGTCAACCTTTTCAAGTTTTTTGCCCTTCAGCAAAAGTTCATCAAGCGCAGAAAAGAGCTCCAAGGGGATATTGTTTCTTATGCTCAATGACCTCAGCCTATTGAGCCTTGCCACCTTTGCCTGATCAATCTCCTTGTCTTTTGTAATAGAAACGAGAATATCCTTGTATTCATCAATTATCCGCCTATTATCAGGGTGTTTGTAAAGGACATCTATTTTTATCCTTTCAACCTGATACTGGTCAATATTATATTCACCCGCCATCTCCTGCAGTTCCTTATATTCATGGCCCTTTATCATCTTTTCATCTGAATAGAATTTTTTATAGGCATTATAATATTTATTATTATGCCTGTGCACAAGCTTGAAGAGATACAACGTTGCCTCAGAATCACCCAGCACATTAAATATCTCCTCTAATAATGCGGTTTCATTATCAGCAGGAATATTTTTTGATCTTTTGAGATTTTTTCCAAGACGTTTTAAAAGGTGCTCCTGCTGTTTCTTAGTCTCTCCGCTATATTTTGATTGAATAAAGAAATAGTAGTTGCACAGCGCATTTCCCTTTACAAAGACCTCATCATAGGTCTCAAATCCGCCAGTCTCATTTGTGAATATCAGCTTCTCCCCTGTATGGTCAAACAATGTGCCGTACATTATAAGCCTGTTTATCACATCCTTCTTTACCATATCCTTAACAGGCAGGCTTACCCCAAACATATATTCACAGAAATTGCCGCCTGTGCCTTTATACTTGATGCCTTTTTCGCTTATTACAAACTCATTGCCATAGGAGAAGAAGCGGATAAACTCTGCTCCGCCCTCAGAGCTTATCTCATAGAAAAACTGGTTGCCGATATTCTTTCCGGCAATGGTTGCATAGTAATCTATGGCATTATTAATCTGTCCGTGAAGCCTGATATCCTGAATCATCTATAGCTTAAACTCCTCCATGCCCTTGCCGTCAACAAGTGTCTGGCATTTCGGGCATCGGCCTTCCTTTATATTATATTTTAAAATCTCATACCCATGCCTGTCTATTAAAAGGGTCTTGCAATTATAGCAGAATGTATCCTCGCCCTCATCGCCGGGTATATTTCCTGTATAGACATATCTTAATCCTGCATCAAAGCCGATTTTTCTTGCCTTTTTTAATGTGGCAGCCGGCGTACTCGGCAGGTCTGTAAGCTTATATGTCGGATAGAAGGCGCTTACATGCCATGGTATCTCTGGCCCCACACTGTAAACAAATTGAGCGATCTGCCGTAATTCCTCATCCGAGTCATTTAATGTTGGTATTATGAGCGTGGTCACCTCAACCCATATGCCAAGTTCGTGCATCAGCTTTATTGTCTCAAGCACAGGATTTCGTTTTGCACCGCAAATCTTCTGATGTGTCTTCTCATCAAAAAATTTAAGGTCAACATTTGCAGCATCAAGATAGGGTTTTATGAGCGTGAGCGCCTCTTTCGTCATATAGCCATTCGTTACAAAGACATTCTTAATCCCCTTCTTGCTTGCAAGGACTGCTGTGTCATAGGCATACTCAAAGAAGATGGTAGGCTCGGTGTAGGTATAGGATATGCTTCTGCATTTTGTTTTTTCAGCCATCGCAACTATTGCCTCTGTCTTAACAGATTCTCCTGCAATCATCCCATCGTGATCCTTTGGCATTTGAGAGATGTTATAATTTTGGCAGTGAAGGCATCTGAAATTACAGCCTGCTGTTGCAATGGAATAAGACCTTGTTCCGGGGTAAAAATTGAAAAATGGTTTTTTTTCAATGGGGTCAATATTAGCAGCCACAACCTTCTCATACACAAGTGTATATAAAGCGCCTTCCTGATTCTCCCGCACACCGCAGATTCCTCTCTTTGATGGAAGGATAATACAGCGGTGATTGCAGAGATTGCACCTTACCTTCCTATCCTCAATCTTCTCATAAAGCATTGCCTCTTTCATAAATTATTTTTCCCACGTTGCTCTTAATAGCTTCACATCATGCGACCAGTTGTATTTTATCTTTCCTTTATGCGCCTTATATATTGCCCGGCCTATTTTTTGAGCGAGCTTTTCATTTGTTGTGGTCACTGTTATCTCCGCTGTCGTCTTCTTTATATCAATTATGCGCTCAAGGGGATTAATGCCTTTTGCCAGCGTCTCTTCGTTCTTAATCAAATTTAATATCTCCTCCCTGTTCCCTTTCTCTTTAATAAAATCACCCTTTAAGGTTAAGAACCCGCTGGGATATTTGTCCTTAATCTTCTGGCATGCAGGACATAAGACCTTTTGCGCGCCCTTTTTGTTTATATTTTCCTTATAGACAGCTTCATCAAAAAACCACCTCTTTTTATGATAGATAGCATGGCACTTTTTACAGATCGCCATCTCATGCGGCCCGCCCTTTGCAAGATATGGGTCAAGGTACGCCCCGATATTCTTTTTAAACTTTGCAGGGTTGTAATTCCTCTCTTTTGATGGTGCTTTCATTTGCCCTCCTTTGAACATTCAGAATAATCTATGGGGGACTAATATCTTTTATGATATTCATAGGAAATCCCCTCTTCCTGTTAAATATTATCACATAAAAGGTATTTTTTCCAACCCTTTAAGAAATTTATGGTATATTCGTATTATGGAACTTAGCTTTTTAAAATCGCTGGTTATCATCTTCGGGGTCTCAGGGATGGTCGTTTTTCTCCTCGGAAGGCTCAAGATACCATCTATCGTGGGTTTTCTTATTGCGGGTGTGATACTCGGACCGCATGGTTTTGAATTTATCAGGGAGGGCGATATAATTTTGCTGATAGGAAAGAGGGAAAATATTAATCAGGCAATAGAATATCTTGAGACATAGCCTTCTATCTGACCGCAAAGACTACAAAATCCAGCAGCACGTCTGGTTGTAGCGCGGGAAGCAGGCGGCAAAGTAGATTGTTGCCCTCCCGTGTTTATTTTCCTATGCCCTTTGCATGTCTAACTATAAATTCCTTTAGCTCATGCCGGATGTCATTAAAGCCAAATGCCGGCCATTAAAAAGTTGACCTATACATGTAAATCTCATATAATTACAACACAGTGGATGAAAAAAAATACGAGGTTCTGCCAACAACTGCAGATATCGGCATTATTGCTTATGGTGAGGATTTGATTGCCCTCTTTAAGAATGTGGCAGAGGGGATGTTTGACCTTATTTGCGAGATGGAAAATGTAGAGGCAAAGATTGAAGAGTCTATTGATGTATCAGCGCCGAATTCTGAGGAGTTGCTTGTTGCATGGCTGAATGAGCTTATACTCCTCTTTGATGCGAGGGGGTTTCTTGCAAAGGAGTTTGATATAAAAGAACTAAGCGATAAAAACCTGAAGGCAGCAGTAAAGGGTGAAACACTGAATCTTGAAAAACACGCAATAAAGACAGGTATTAAGGGGGCAACATATCACAAATTAGAAATAAAGAAAACAAATCACCTGTGGAGGGCACAAGTGATATTTGATGTGTAACACCTTACTTTCCCCTCCCCTTGTGGGAGGGGATTAAGGGGAGGGGGATAAAAACTTTCACCCTCACCCTAACCCTCTCCCGTCAAGGGAGAGGGAATAAGAATAGAAACCATTATGGCTACCATAGAAAAACTAAAAAAGATAGACGACTACCGATGGGAGCTGCCAAAGGACTATAAGCCGGGCATGCTTGTACCGGGGATTATATATGCCACAGAGGATATGCTTGAGCTTATATTAAAGGATGCATCAATAGATCAGGTGGCAAATGCGGCATTTCTTCCGGGCATTGTAAAGGCATCTTTGGCTATGCCTGATATTCATCAGGGTTATGGCCCTCCGATCGGCGGTGTTATAGCAACAGATGTAAAAAAGAACGGCGTTATTTCACCCGGCGCTGTCGGCTTTGACATTAATTGCGGCGTAAGATTGATGAAGACCAATCTTGCAAAGGATGATGTCAGGGATAAGGTAAAGGGGCTTGTTGATCAGCTCTTTTATACAATACCAACTGGTGTTGGTTCCAAGGGGAGCATTAAACTTGATGCTAATGATGAGAGGGATATACTTGTTGAAGGTGCAAGATGGGCTATAAAAAAGGGGTACGGTGAGAAAGAGGATTTGGAGCATACAGAAGCAGGCGGCGCAATTGAAGGCGCTGACCCTGATAAGATAAGCAGAAAGGCTTATGAGAGAGGCCACGCACAGCAAGGGACGGTCGGCTCTGGCAATCATTTTGTTGAGGTTCAATATGTAGAGCAGATATTTGATGAGGAGGCAGCGAGGGCCTTCGGGCTGTCTGAGGGACAGATTACTGTTATGATTCATTCAGGCTCGCGAGGCTTTGGACATCAGGTCTGCACAGACTATCTTGTTACAATGGGAGAGGCAGTAAAAAAATATAATATATCATTGCCAGACAGGCAGCTTGCGTGCGCGCCAATAAATTCGCCTGAGGGTCAGGATTATCTTGCTGCAATGCGCTGCGCTGCAAACTATGCATGGGCAAACAGGCAGTGTC
>CAKKST010000065.1 GCA_919903585.1 Nitrospiria bacterium
AGCCTCCGTATGCTTCCGCATTGTCGCCCCCCACGCGGGGGCGTGGATTGAAACAATATACCCAAGTCTTAATTTGCCTGTCTGTTCTGGTCGCCCCCCACGCGGGGGCGTGGATTGAAACATGAAATTATGATATTTTTCCATTTCAATATCAGTCGCCCCCCACGCGGGGGCGTGGGAGGAACTCGGGCGGATTGAACACGGGATATTTGCTTGAATGAATGTTTATCGCATAGCAAAGGCTAAAAATATTTATGATCTATCAGGCGCTGGCGCAAGGATAGCAGGCGGCAGATGGAACTTTAGTAGCGTTTTTAAAATTTCTAAATGTTTATGTAAACCGCCTGAGGATGAAGCCTTTGTAGTAGATCATTAGGTCGGTATAGGCCATGATGGCCATGATGAGCAGCAGGGCAGCGAAGATGATTTCAAATACTACCTTATGATTCCTCACCCATTCAATGTAAAATAGAATTGCTGCCACAGCCATCCCTACAAGAAATAGGGCGCTTGAAAGGCCGATAGAATAAAAGATAAGTAATACTGTGCCTTCGTCTACAGTCTTTACATCACCTGTATATGTGAGGATAATGGCAAGCGTTGGTGTTATGCATGGCATATAGATTGCTGCAAAGGATATGCCAAGTAAGAATCCGCCAATATTATATGCCGTTTTATAATTAAATGGCAGCCCGCCAATCCTGATACCGTCAGGTATTGTAAGAAGGCCGATTAATATCAGCCCCACTAATCCGATCTCCACGCCTGCGATCTGGCGTATAAGGCCGAGGTGTGTAATTAGAAAACCGCTTATGGTATATGCTGATGCGCCGAGCAGTACGAATCCTATTGTAAATCCTAAAAGGGTTAAGAGCGCCGGCGCTGTTATATATCTTATGGTAGATAAAATCTCCTCTTTACCTTCTTTTACTGCAAGGCCCCACACATAGGCAAAATAAAATGGGCTGAACTGGAGTATGCAGAAGAACCAGATGGAAAAGAAGGCTGTAAACCCGCCGAGAAAGGCGTCAAGAAGGTTTATTTTCATATAATCTCACCTGTGTTAGTGTGGTGTCTCATAAATAGCTTTACACCTTTTGTCATTCCTGCATGCCTCTGGCAGGAATCCAGGGTTTCCCGTGAAAACGGGAACCTAATTCCTTTTGTGGATTCCCGCTCAAAAACGTTGCGGGAATGACACTAAAATAATGTAAAGAAGTGTTAGGGACAGGACATTAGTT
>CAKKST010000066.1:0-1240 GCA_919903585.1 Nitrospiria bacterium
TGAAGGCCTGCTTCATGTAGACAAGGAAAACGACCTTGTAATACTTAAAGCAAAAGGAAAGGAATTACCGACTGCTGCTGTGAACAATGAAGATTTTACCCTGTGATGCTGTAGTAAATGATTTTTATGCTTCAAATAATAAAAAACCGGATATAAGTTTCTCATAATAGTTCTGCATCAACAAAAATGCATTCTCTCTTAAAATAGCAGCGGTAAATTAAGCTTGATGTTATATAAGCTATAAACAAGAAAAGGAGAAAAAGGGGAGGATATGTCCTTCTTTAAAATAAACCAGTTAAAATTTAATCATTCTCTTATAAGAACTCTTTTACATTTAGCTTTAACTGCGAGCGCTTATTTAATTTTTTTATCTTTTCATATTCGTTCTTTACGCATTGTTCGTGACAATATATTTTATCAGATGCCTGATTATGTTTATTTTGCAAATTCATTGTTACATGTTTTTGCATTTCCTCGCTGGTTGCCTTGGGGTGGAGGCGTACCGATTGGATTGACATTGGTCCCTTTTTTCAATTTCTTACCGCACAGATTGTTAGGTTATTTGCTATACATTCTACTGCCTTTTAGTCCGGCTGAGAAATACACATTGACAATATTGTTAGGGATGATAATCACGGGTATTGGATGGTGGTTATTTCTTTATAACTTAACGGGTTCAAGGTATAGTGCGACATTTGGCAGTTTAATGATATTTTGGGGAGGCACAGGCATTACAATTTTCCATCAGGAACAAATTTTAGCGACAATGGTATGGATGCCATGGATTGCATTAACTATATTGCAAATAAGAAAGAATTTTAATTATATATTAGTGTTAGCTGTTTTACTTGGGTTTTCCATGACTGTCCATCAACCCCCTATACAATTACTCTCATTTATATTTTTATTATTAGCGTTGATTCTAACAGGCAAGATTGAATGGCTGGTTTATATAGATAAATTAAAACGAGGGAAATGGCCAATATTAGTATTAGCCATTCTTCTATTCTTTCTATCGGCCTCGCCAATTTTTTATACGATTAAAATGCAGAAAGATTTTTCCAGCCCTGTTAGAGGTGACCAGGTAAAAGCAATTACATATGAAGATTATATAAACCTTGGGCAAGGATTCTCATCTGCCCCTTTTGTGTATTTTCAATCTTATATTGCCTCCTTAAAGGTTCCAGATCCCGTACAAACGCCAACTGATCCGCCTTCTGGGGACCCTAACGCATTGTTT
>CAKKST010000066.1:1250-1807 GCA_919903585.1 Nitrospiria bacterium
TTTGCAGCTTTAGGCACAATTTCCCAGCGTAATACTGCTGCTCCTATAGTTATAGTATTACTATTAAGCGCATGGGCAACCTTGGGATTTAAAGCATATTTACCACAAACTCTATTTATTATAAAATTTCCTTATATCGAATTTTTCAGGGAATGGTATCATTTTTTTCCAGTAGTTAATTTTAGTTTATCTGCTTTGAGCGCGTTAGGATGCTCAGCTCTATTGCAGTCAAAAATAAAAAAACAGCAGATTTTAGTAATAGGAATAATCGTAGTTACTGTTATGGCTATTGAAAGTGAATTTCATTTTCGTCGTTATCTTAAAGTGATAAATAGATGGTCCCATAACTATGTATCGCATCAAGATAAAACGCAATTTCTGGATTCGATAAAAAATAGAGTAGATTCTCCAGGATATGACGATTTGCTCTATGTTTATAAGGAGTATGACAAATTATATAAAGAATCTAACAGAACGATAAACGGAAACCCATTCAGTGTATCCAGTATTTATAATGATGTTAATCTATCTTTATCAAAACAGGATGCGATAAAGAA
>CAKKST010000067.1 GCA_919903585.1 Nitrospiria bacterium
TCGTAGTCTCTGCTTAATATTATTAACTGCTGTTCCCGCGCAGGTATACCTTCAACACGCCCCTGATAATTCTTTGCCTGTTCCAATAGAGTCTTCTGCCTATCCTTAAGGGTTACTATCTCAAATTCAATATTTCTCTGTTGATTAAGCATATTCTGATAAAGAGGATCTGTGCCGAGCCTTGCTGTGGGTTCATCTTTTCTTGATCCCATCTCCACCTTGAGTTTTTCCTCGGTCTCCTTTATCTCCCTCTTTAGTCTCGGGATATCAGGATATTTATCTGTATATCTTGACTGTAAATCGACAAGTTCAGCCCTCATCACATCCAATCTGTTTTGTAATGGATTAGCCTCAACCATTCTTTCTAATTCCTTCTTCCTATCTTCAATCTGTCTCTGGATAATAACCCCTCTGTCCTCCACTGACCTCAGGGCATCTGTTATTGTCTGGAGTTCTAATTGAAATCTATTCAATGAAGCAAGGTTCGCCTGAAGCTGCTCTGGAAGCTCTCCAATATGTTTGGTCTTAAATTCCTTTATAGCCTTTTCCCTCGTCTCCAGCTTTTCCTTTATTAATTTTAATTCATTTTCAAGAAACTCTGATGTTCCGGTTGCCTGCTGCTCTCTTATCCTTAGATTCTCTTCAATAAATAACGACGCTACCATATTAACAACCTTCATTACTGTCTCGGGGTCATTCCCAGTATAGGAGAGGATAAAGGCATTCCTCCCCCTTACTTGAATGTCAATGTTTTTCTCAAGCATCGCTATTTTCAGATCCATTGGGACATTTGATTTTTCAAAAAGATTTAGCGCCTTAATTGCCTTTTCAAAGAGGGTTCTGCTCTTAATCTGCTGCGAAATAGTTTGCATCCGATCTTCAATCTCTACATCTACTGTTCGTCTTACATATTCTGCAGGGATCTGCTGTCTTTCTATCAGAATAAGGGTGCTTGAGCGGTATGCCTTCGGGAGCTTAAAGCCGACAAGGGTAGCAATAACTGCCGTAACCACAAAAGAAATTACTATTAATTTCCATCTCCGCAACAATATATCTAAATAATCCTGCATATTAAATTGACTATTCTGCATTTCTTTCTTCTCCTCTTCTTCTTTCCGTTTCTCTCCCCTCCCTATCTTCTCTCTCTCCTTCTCTTCTCAATACCCCTTCCCTTTCTATAGTGCTATATCTATAACTTAGTGTAATGCGAGCAAGATATGTATTCTCTACATAATGCAGCCCTGGGGTATTGGAATTTCTTGCAGTATGATTATAATCAAGGGAAAGTAAAAGCCAGTCCACTATGCGATAGTTTATCCCTCCCCCTCCATTCCAGATATGGTCCCTTCTGCTGTTAGAAGAGTCAGGGTATCTATATACTCCATAAGAGCCTCGCCCTATCAACATCAAGATATCTCTTACAATATGATAGGTTGTATCTCCACTCAGCCTCCAGTAATTATAGTACTCCAGCCTTTATGGATTTATATAGTTTGAACCATAACCACCTTCGTATGCAACCATGACTAAAAAGGTGGGATAGGTATAGGTAATCCCTGCCCTATAGACCAGCCCTTTATTCCATTGATCATCTTCTTTTCCATACACATACACCTCCCTCATAAAGAGACCTATTCTTCCATCCACCCTCAAAGACCTGTTGATATCATAAGTTGAT
>CAKKST010000068.1 GCA_919903585.1 Nitrospiria bacterium
CAGGACAGTAGGGGCAGGTGTAGTAGCAGAGGTTATAGAGTAAAAAAAGGAGTAATAAATGCGTGAGATAATTACATTAGCTTGCACACAGTGCAAACAGAGAAATTATTCAACAACAAAGAATAAAAGAAATACACCGGATAAGCTTGAGCTTAAGAAGTATTGTAAATTTTGCAGGACAAATACTTCACATAAGGAGACTAAATAACAGGCCAGTAGCTCTAACGGTTAGAGCGCCGGTCTCCAAAACCGGGTGTTGGGGGTTCGAATCCCTCCTGGCCTGCCATATTTAGTAAAGGCAATACATATGATTGAAAAAATAAAGGAGTTTCTTAAAGAGGTAAGAGGAGAGATTAAGAGGATTACCTTTCCTTCAAAGGAAGAGACCTTCAATTCAACAGTAGTGGTTATTGTGATTGTAGTTATTGTGTCTGTGTTCCTGTCGGTTGCTGATATTGGATTGACTAAAGCGGTCAAGTTCATAATAAAATAGGGAGCTATATATAATGGCAAAACAGTGGTACGCTATTCACACATATTCAGGCTTTGAAGGAAGGGTGAAGGCAAGCATAGAAGAAAAGATTAAATCATTAAATCTGGAGGAGAAGATAACACATGTTCTGGTTCCAACAGAGGATGTGATGGAATTAAAAGAAGGAAAGAAGAGGGTATCTACAAAGAAATTTTTTCCGGGTTATGTCCTTGTTGAGATGGAGCTTACTGATGAGACAGGGCATTTAATAAAGAACATCCCAAAGGTCACAGGGTTTATCGGGACTGATAATAAGCCCTCCCCTCTTTTGGATGAAGAGGTGCAGAATATATTAAAACAGATGGAGACAGGGGTTATAGTAACAAAGTCAAAGGCGCAGTTTCAGAGGGGTGATAGCGTCAGGATCGCAGATGGCCCGTTTCTCGGCTTTACCGGTATGATTGATGAGGTAGACCCCGAACACGGAAGATTAAGGGTTATGGTAAGCATATTTGGAAGGTCAACGCCTGTAGAGGTGGAATTCTTACAGGTAGAAAAAGTATAAAAGGAGACAGATATGGCAAAAGAGATAGTCGCAAATATCAAATTGCAGATACCGGCAGGAAAGGCAAATCCAGCGCCGCCGATTGGTCCTGCATTGGGCCAGCATGGCGTGAATATCATGGAGTTTTGCAAGATCTTTAATGCAAGGACGCAGAAGGAGGGGGATACGATTATACCTGTCATAATTACTGTATATAATGACAGATCATTTACATTTATTACAAAGACCCCGCCTGCATCTGAGCTGTTAAAGAAGGCGGCAGGTATTATTAAGGGCTCTGGAAGACCTAATAAGGAAAAGGTTGGCAAGGTTACATCTGCACAGGTAAAGGATATTGCCAGGGTAAAGATGCCTGACCTGAATGCAGCAGATGTAGAAGGCGCAATAAAGATTATTGAAGGGACTGCAAGGAGCATGGGGATTGATGTAGCATGATAACCATGCCCTGAAACAGCATAAATTCTTAGGCTATAGAGGAGTTATAAAAGATGGCAGGTAAAAAATACATTGAGGCTTTAAAGAAATTTGAGACGCAAAGGCTTTATAAACTGGATGAGGCGGTAGATGCAGTAAAAAAATGCCTTTATGTCAAGTTTGATGAGACTGTAGATCTTGCTGTGCGGCTTGGCGTTGATCCAAAGCATTCGGATCAGTCAGTGAGAGGATCTGTCCTGCTTCCACACGGCACAGGCAAAAAGGTTAAGATACTGGTTTTTGCAAAGGGTGAAAAGGAGAAAGAGGCGAGGGATGCAGGGGCTGATTATGTCGGTGCAGAGGACTTCATTGAGAAGATAACAAAGGGATGGATGGATTTTGACAGGGTAGTATCAACCCCTGATTTAATGGGTATGGTGGGAAAGCTTGGTAGGATACTCGGGCCTAGGGGATTGATGC
Source organism: Nitrospiria bacterium (assembly GCA_919903585.1). Taxonomy (GTDB): domain Bacteria; phylum Nitrospirota; class CAKKRA01; order 9FT-COMBO-42-15; family 9FT-COMBO-42-15; genus JACPZJ01. The sequence continues at coordinate 1,932 of CAKKST010000068.1, forward strand.
CCAATCCAAAGGTTGGCACTGTCACCTTTGACCTTGCAAGGGCAGTTAAGGATATAAAACAGGGCAAGGTGGAGTATAAGGTTGATAAGGCAGGTATTGTGCATGTCCCTGTTGGAAAAGGCTCTTTTGATACTAAACAGCTTCTGGAAAATGCAACTACGATTATTGAGTCTATAGTAAAGGCGAAACCCGCCGCAAGTAAAGGGCGTTATTTAGTGAGTATTACCATGTCCTCAACAATGGGTCCGGGGGTAAAGATTGATCCGATAGTTACAGCTAATATGATTGGATAGTAAA